>JAVHLC010000007.1 GCA_031082315.1 Thermodesulfobacteriota bacterium | reverse complement strand
TGAAAGAGTGTGGGTAACTTTCTCTTAAAATAAGACAGGCTTTTTATTATCCCCCCTTTAGTAAAGGGGGGCGAGGGGGGGATTTGAAGGGCAATCAATTATAAAATCTCCCCATAACCCCTCTTTTCCAAAGAGGGGAATAGAGAAGGGTAAAAAATTAACCGCTCGATTACGCGAAGCCCCGCTATTACAAATGCAAGAGGTAATAAATATGGTAAGAAAACCAGCCGTAGCCGGTCAATTTTATCCGGGATCGGCGGCGGCTTTAGAAAGGGAAGTCCGGTCGTATCTGGTTTCGGGGGAGAAGAAGGAAGTCCTGGGGGTTATTTCTCCTCACGCCGGGTATATATACTCCGGACACGTAGCCGGGGCGGTCTTTTCCCGTATAGCCGTTCCCGATGATGTGATTATCTTGGGCCCGAATCACCGGGGCATGGGCGATCCTTATGCCGTGATGGCTGAGGGTACATGGCAGATGCCTAACGGCGAAGTAGCTATCAATAAGGAACTCGCCTCCCTGATACTTGGGCATTCACGTTATATTACAGATGATTACCGCGCCCATAGTTATGAGCATTCACTGGAGGTGCAGGTTCCTTTTCTGCAGGCGTTAAATAAGGATTTCAGTCTGGTGCCGATCGCCCTCGCCCATGCGGGCTGGGAGGTCTGCCGGGAGATCGGCGAATCCATAGCCAGGGCCATCAAGGAGTACGGCCGGAAGGTGCTTATCGTGGCCAGTTCGGATATGACCCACTACGAGTCTGACAAGTCCGCCAGGCAGAAAGACAAACTGGCGATTGACCGCATCCTGGCCCTTGATCCGCGGGGCCTTTTAGCCACAGTCCTTAAACACGATATTTCTATGTGCGGGGTTATCCCGGCAACGATTACCCTGACAGCCTGCAAAGAGCTGGGGGCTACTCATGCTGAACTGGTTAAGTATGCCACCTCGGGTGATGTCAGTGGTGATTACCTGCAGGTGGTCGGGTACGCCGGACTTTACATAGAGTAACCCGGCGTTCAGCTCTCAGCCGTCAGCTATCAGCCTAGAAACAAAACCTTGGCAGAAAGCGATGGCTGTAGTTACGCTTGCTAAAAACAAGAATGTTTATTACATTGGCGGGGTCTGCGGCCCCGTTTTATTTTTGAAGGCGGTTAATTAAGCAGGGAAGGAATCTATAATTATGTCTGAGGCACGCACGCGTTTTTCGCCCAGCCCTACTGGCTATCTCCACATTGGCGGGGCGCGCACCGCCCTGTTTAACTGGCTTTTCGCCCGGAGGCATGGCGGGACGTTTATCCTGCGGATTGAAGACACCGATGTAGCCCGCTCTACAGAAGAGGCGACCCGGGCTATTCTGGACGGACTCCAGTGGCTGGGTATTGATTGGGACGAAGGCCCGTATTTCCAATCTCAGCGTCTGGATATCTATCAGTCTTACATTGACCGCCTTGTGTCGGAAGGAAAGGCATATTATTGTTCATGTTCGCCGGAGCAATTGGATGCCAGAAGGAAGGCCGCTATGGCCGAAGGGAGAAAGCCAAAATATGACGGCGCCTGCCGGAATCGGGGTCTTGAGAAAGGACCGGATACCGTCGTCCGTTTTCGCGCCCCGGAGCACGGAACAACTGTAGTACACGATCTGGTAAAAGGGGCAACGGTTTTTGACAATGCAGAACTGGATGACCTGATTATACAGCGCAGCGACGGCATGCCCACTTACAACTTCGCCGTGGTGATAGACGACATCAGCATGAAGATTACCCATGTTATCCGGGGCGACGATCACCTGAATAATACCCCGCGTCAGATATTGCTCTATGAGGCCTTGGGCTGGCCGGCGCCGGAGTTTGCCCATGTGCCTATGATTCTGGGCGCAGATAGAAGCAGGCTCAGTAAACGCCACGGAGCCACCTCCGTACTGGCCTATAAAGAGATGGGCTACTTACCCCAGGCCATGCTTAACTATCTGGCCCGGCTCGGCTGGTCTCATGGAGACCAGGAGATATTCTCGCGGGAAGAATTGATTGAAAAGTTCTCTTTAGAGAATGTGGGTAAGTCTGCGGGCATCTTTAACCCGGATAAACTCCTCTGGCTGAACGCCCATTATATTAAGGAAGAAGACCCGAATAAATTGGCCCGACTTGTTCTCCCATTTCTGGAACAGCATGGCATTAAGGTGGAAGATGTGTCTTATCTGGCCAGGGCTATTCCTACCCTGCAGCCGCGCAGCAAGACGCTGGTAGAGATGGCCGGGGGCATGCCCTTTTATTTTAAAGATGAATTGGACTATGAAGAAAAATCCGCCCAGAAGTTTCTTACCCCGGACATTAAAGGACTCATGCAGCAGATTTTGGAAGAGTTAAAAGGGCTTCCTCTCTTTCGGCAGAAGGATATGGAGGCGACATTTGAACGTTTCTGCGCCGAAAAAGATATTAAATTTAAAAAAATAGCCCAGCCCCTTCGGCTCATACTTACCGGCAAAACAGTAAGCCCGGGCCTGTTTGAGTTGATGGAAGTCCTCGGCCCGGAAAGGGTAGTAAAACGCTTAGAGCGAGGCATTAAATACCTCGCCTCTATGGTATGAGAGCGCCTGCCGCTTTTTCTCAAAACCCGTATTAGGCCACCATTTAAGCTTGACATGACTGGTTTTTTGTATATATTTGACAAGCTATGCATTTTTTATGTGTAGTTTTTAACTCGCAGATATTACAGGATAAAAATTAGTAAATTATCTCTGATTCTTCCGGGACTCTGCGGTAATTTTAAGTTTTTAAAGGTCCAGCCTTGAAGATAAAGGTACATGACATCCCCCAGGAAGGGTTAAGCTGCCATGTCGAATACGGGAGAGAGATTCTACAGGATATAACTCAGGTACAGGAGCCGATCGCGGTTAATATAAAGATTGAACGGGCGGGACGCGATATCCGGGTCATGGGTGATATTAAGACCAGGCTATTACTTAACTGCAGTCGTTGCCTGGAGGATTTTGCATGGGCGCTGGCGGATGAATTTGATTTCCTGTTGATGTTGCCCACCGGCGAAAAGGGTTATCCTGAGATCGAACTTTCACCTGAGGATATGGATGTTTCTTTTTTTGACGGGGAGACCGTGGATGTGGCGCAGATCGCGGCCGAGCAGATATTCTTGCAGATGCCTGTTAAACCTCTCTGTCATGAGGAGTGTAAGGGGCTGTGCCCGCATTGCGGCGTCAATCTGAATCTTACCGCATGTGATTGCCGGGCAGGGGCGACTTTCTCGCCATTTGAGGCGTTGAGAGATATAAAGCTCAAGGATCGATCATAAAAATAAGGAGAATTTAATATGGGATTACCAAAAAGAAGACATTCAAAGTCAAGGAGGGGAAAACGGCGGGCCCAGCAGGGTTTGGCGTTGCCCGGTCTTTCTCTTTGCCCGCAGTGCCAGGAAACCAAGTTGCCGCACCGTGTTTGTCCTCACTGCGGCACTTATAAGGGCCGGACCTTAATCGAAGTAACCGAATAATAACCATATAACCAACTATGATATGATAAGAGTAGCTGTTGATGCCATGGGGGGCGACCATGCCCCCGCCGTGGTCATAGAAGGGGCCGCTCAGGCTGTAAAGGAAAGGCCTCTGTCCATCATTCTGGTTGGCCAGGAAGATCTATTAACTCAAGAAATTGAGCGTCTCGGGGCCGGATCGGGTCATTTTATCATACAAAATGCCACAGAAGTTGTGGGCATGGATGAATCTCCTTCTGAGGCCTTAAAAAAGAAGAAGGATTCTTCTATCCGGGTGACGTTTGAGATGGTGGGCCAGGGCCGGGCCGACGCAGCGGTCAGCGCCGGAAATTCCGGCGCCACGCTGGCTACGGCCAGTTTTGTGCTGGGAAGGCTGGAAGGGGTGGAACGGCCGGCTATTGCCGGTGTCCTTCCCACTCTAAAGGGACCGACGGTGATGATTGATGCCGGGGCCAATGTGGACTGTAAGCCCCATCATCTTCTCCAATTCGGTATAATGGGCACGGTGTTTTCTCAGGGTATTTTGGGGGTATCCAATCCGCGTGTAGGTCTGATGAGTATAGGCGAAGAGGGCGCCAAAGGAAATCTGGTAGTAAAAAAGGCGTATGGGCTGTTTTCCGCGAGTTCACTCAACTTTATAGGTAACGTGGAAGGAAGGGACGTCTTTAGAGGCGATGTAGATGTTATTGTCTGTGATGGTTTTGTCGGCAATGTCTCGTTGAAGTTAAGCGAAGGTCTGGCCGAGGCCATCAGTCTTATGCTCAGGGCCGAGATAGAAAAGAGCCTTTTTGCCAGGGCAGGTTATTTGTTATGTAGTAGCGCCTTCCGCAGGTTTAAGAAAAAGGTAGATTATGCAGAGTACGGAGGAGCCCCTCTTCTGGGTATAAATGGCATCGGAATTATTGCCCATGGCCGATCTTGTCCCAGGGCCATCAAGAATGCCATTTTGATGGCTGCTGAGTTTGTATCACAGAAGCTGAACGAACACCTCCTTTCCAATTTAAGAAACAGCGGTGACTTGCAGGCTCTGGGCAGGCGGCGGGTCGTATCTGACAGGTAACACAGGAACAGGAAAATCTGAGGAGAATTTTATTTTGGTACGCACGGTTATTGTCGGCACAGGTTGTCACTTACCGGCGAGGGTATTGACCAACCAGGATCTGGAAAAGATGGTCGATACCTCTGACGAATGGATTACTACGCGTTCGGGAATAAAAGAGCGCCGCATCTCCTCTAAGGATGAACCCTGTTCCTTCCTGGCCACGCAGGCGGCTAAGAAGGCCCTGGATATGGCCGGGATTAAGGCCGCAGAACTGGATATGATTATCGTCTGTACCCTTACGCCGGATATGCTCATGCCCACGGCCGCCTGTCTGGTACAGAAAAATCTTGGGGCAGAAAGGGCAGCTGCCTTTGACCTGTCTGCGGCGTGTTCCGGTTTCCTCTATGGACTGGCTACCGCCGACAATTTTATTCGGAATAATATCAATTTTAAAATACTGGTTATAGGGGCTGAAGTTCTCTCCTGTCGCGTCAATTGGAAAGATAGAAATACGAGTGTCCTTTTCGGGGATGGGGCTGGAGCAGTAGTGGTAACCGGTCGTAACGGAAAGCGGGGTATCCTCTCCAACCATCTGCACGCCGACGGCGCCCTCTGGAAACTTTTACATATCCCGGGAGGCGGTTGCGTGTCGCCACCCTCCCGCCAGATGCTGGACGACAATCTGCAGTACATTCACATGCAGGGCCGTGATGTATTTAAGCTGGCCGTAAGGGCCATGGAAGAATCCGCCCGGGAGGCCCTGGAGGCCAATAACTTATCTCCGCAGGATATAGACCTTTACATTCCTCATCAGGCCAATATACGAATTATTAACAGCATCGCTGAGCGCCTGCAACTGCCCAGGGAAAAGGTCTATGTTAATATCCATAAATATGGCAATACATCGGCCGCCACCATTCCCATTGCCCTGGATGAGGCCAACCGTGAAGGGCGCATCAGGGAAGGAGATTTAATAATGCTCAATGCCTTCGGTGGAGGTTTTACCTGGGGGGCCTCGCTGATTAGATGGTGAAAGATATTAATGAAAGGGTGATTTCCTATGGATTATTTCCTGACTGATGAGCAGAAGATGATTGTGGACCTGGCGCGTAAGATAGCCGAGGAAAAGGTTGTGCCCGTGCGTGCGGAACTGGATGAAAAAGAGGAATTTCCCTGGAAGATAATGGAAGACCTGGCGAAGGCAGACCTCTTCGGAATCTATCTTCCGGAAAAATACGGTGGATTTGGCGGGGGATGCTTTGAAAACTGTCTGGCTGTGGAACAACTTGGGCGCGCCTGTATTGGCGTAGCCACAACCTTCGCCGCCAGCGCCTTGGGGGCCCTTCCCATCCTTTTCTTCGGCAGCGAAGAGCAAAGGCAGAAATATCTGCCGGAGATCGCCAGTGGCCGAAAATTGGCGGCCTTCGGCCTGACGGAGGCCGGGGCAGGAAGCGATGCCGGAGGTATCCGCACCACGGCGACGAAAGACGGCGACGCCTATATTCTAAATGGAACCAAGCAATGGATAACCAACGGCGGTGAGGCGGAGATCTATACGATAATCGCTCTAACGGATCGAGAAAAAGGGGCGCGGGGAGCGAGCGCCTTTATTGTAGAGAAAGGGGAGGCCGGGTTTAGCTTCGGGAAAAAGGAAAAGAAGATGGGACTTCGGGCCTCATCTACACGGGAACTTATATTTGACCATTGCCGCATCCCCAAGGACCGGCTTATTGGCCGTGAAGGCATGGGCTTTATAGTAGCCATGCGGACCCTTGATCTGGCCAGGCCGGGCATCGGATCCCTGTCCGTCGGTCTGGCGCAGGGGGCATTGGATGCCGCTGTGCAATATGCCAAAGAGCGGGTGCAATTTGGCCATCCCATAATCTCGTTCCAGGCCGTGCAGCACATGCTGGCGGATATGGCTACCCAGACGGAGGCGGGCCGGGCCCTGGTCTATGCCGTGGCCAGATATATAGACAGTAACCCCAAGGATATAAGTAAGGTCTCGGCCATGTCCAAGCTCTTCCCAAGTGATGCGGCCATGCAGGTGACCACTGATGCAGTCCAGGTCTTTGGCGGCTATGGTTACATGAAGGACTATCCCGTGGAGAAGATGATGCGGGACGCCAAAATTCTTCAGATTTATGAAGGAACCAACCAGATCCAACGCAGTGTCATTGGCCAGGCCCTGAATAAGGAATATAGCCGCACAAAGTAGACCCTTAGCTTTAAATTTCATAACGCAAAGACTCTGGTTGGTGAAGTTCAAAGTTCGAAGTTCAAAACGTCACTCGTCACTGGTCATTAGTCATTGGTTAGGTCTGGAAGATTGATCGCTTTTACCAGTGACAAATGACTACTGACTAGTTCCCGACGCGCGCAGCGCGGAGGGAACGGTCTTCGGCGTAGCCGAGTTAGGATTTAGAATTCGGGATTTACTTGAGGAGAAATATTAAATGGACATCGTAGCCTGCATAAAACAGGTTCCAAATTCGGCCCATGTCCGTATTGATCCTGAGACCAAAGCCCTGGTACGGGAGGGGGTAGAAAGCATTGTCAATCCCTATGACATGCACGCCCTCGAGGCCGGATTGAGTCTTAAAGAACGTTATGGAGGAAAGGTAACGGTATTAACCATGGGCCCGCCCCAGGCTGAAACAGCGCTCAGGGAGGCCCTTTCCTGTGGCGCTGATGAGGCCGTGCTCCTTTCCGATCGGGCCTTTGCCGGTTCTGATACCTGGGCTACTACCTATATCCTCTCTCTGGGCATTAAAAAGATCGGCCATTTTGATTTGATTATTTGCGGAAAACAGGCTATAGATGGGGACACAGCTCAGGTCGGCCCCGGTCTGGCCGAGCGTTTAAATCTTCCTTATGTTACCTATGTGCGGCATATAGAGTTTGTGGAAAACGGCGCCATGCGTTTGCAAAGGCTGATGGACAGTGGATACGACGTGCTTGACCTGCCCCTGCCGGCCCTTTTAACCGTGGTCAAAGAGATCAACGAGCCTCGTCTTCCTTCGCTTAAGGCCAAGATAAGGGCCAAGAATCAGCAGATTCCCGTTTATGGGGCCAAAGAGCTTGGCGCTGACGAAAAGAAGATCGGTCTGGCTGGATCATTTACCGAGGTAACCGAGATTTTTGCCCCGAAATGGGATAGAAAGCGCCTGATGATCGAGGGTCCGGTCGAGGAGCAGGTAGAGATTTTGCTTAAAAATATTAAACAGATTAGGTATTAAATATCAATATATGAGCATAAGAATAGACCAGGATAAATGCACCGGTTGCGGAACTTGCCTTGAATCCTGCCCCTATGAGGCTATTACCCTGGAAAATGGCATAGCCAGAGTTGGCGAGTCCTGTGTCCTTTGTGGGATCTGTGCGGATAACTGTGAGGCCGGAGCTATTGTTATTGAACGGGCCCGGGATATGGCCGGGGAAGACCTTCAGTCCTACCGTGGCGTGTGCATTTTTGCCGAGCAGGGATATGGAAAGATGCACTCCGTCTCCTATGAACTTCTTGGTGTCGGCCGGCGCTTGGCTGACGATCTGGGGGTAGAATTAGTCGCAGTCCTGTTGGGTCACAATGTCACGGATATGGCGGATGAACTGGCCGCCTATGGAGCTGATAAGATATATGTGATCGATCACCCGGAGCTTGCCTGTTACAGCGACGATGCCTATGGCAATGTCCTGGTGGATGTTATCCGGCAGTGCCGGCCGGAGATCTTCCTGGGAGGGGCTACAGCTATTGGCCGTTCGCTTATTCCCCGCGTGGCTACCATGCTCGGTGGCGGCCTTACTGCAGATTGCACAGAACTGTCTATACGTAAGGAAGACCGGTTATTGCTCCAGACCCGGCCGGCCTTTGGCGGGAATGTTATGGCTACCATTGTCTGTCCCAGATCGCGGCCCCAGATGGCCACGGTCCGGCCCAAGGTGATGAAGAAGGGGGATTACACCCCCGGTCGGAGGGCCGAAGTCATTCCTGTTACTCCCGGTTCGGACCGGGTGCGTTCCCGTGTACGCCTGGTAAATTCAGTTAAGGAAGAGACCGATCTGGTCAATGTGGCGGAGGCTGATGTTATAGTCACCGGAGGAAGGGGCCTGAAAAACGCGGAAAATTTTGCCTTGCTGCACGAACTGGCCAGACAACTGGCCGGCGCTGTTGGAGCCACACGGGCCGCAGTGGATGAGGGATGGATATCTTATGCCCATCAAATAGGACAGACAGGGAAGACCGTCAGTCCCAAGCTTTATATCGCCTGCGGGGTGTCGGGAGCGGTACAGCATTTGGTAGGTATGCAATCTTCAGATATCATCGTGGCTATTAACAGTGATCCTGGCGCCCCTATTTTTGATGTAGCTACCTATGGGATAGTCGGGGACCTCTTTGAGATTATTCCGGCGCTAACCAAGAGACTGAAGGAGTCATCAAGCTCATGAGCTTCCAGGGGAAGGTGGCGATAGTAACGGGTGGATCAAGAGGTATCGGCCGGGCCATAGCCCTGCGTCTGGGAGGCCTCGGCGCAAGGGTGCTCATAAATTATACGGCCAATGAAAAGGCGGCCATCGAGGTTAAAGAGGCCATTGAAAAGGGTGGCGGCACAGCCAGCATTCATTGCTTTAATGTCTCTTCTTATCAAGCGGCGCAGGATTTCTTCGGCCAGGTGCTTGAGGAATTGGGACGTATCGATATACTGGTAAATAATGCCGGGATTACCTGCGATGGACTGTTGGTACGCATGAAGGAAGAAGACTGGGACCGTGTCCTGGACGTCAACCTGAAGGGCGCCTTTAATTGTATTCGTGCTGTGGCCAGGGCCATGATGAAACAACGGACCGGCCGCATAATTAATATCTCTTCCGTGATTGGGGCCATGGGCAATGCTGGACAGGCCAATTATGCCGCTTCTAAGGCCGGGTTGATGGGGCTCACCCGCTCCGTAGCCAGGGAGCTGGCCCCGCGCGGTATCTGCGTAAATGCCATAGCCCCGGGTTATGTTGAAAGTGATATGACCGCAGCTATCCCCGAGGAGATAAAAAAGTCTTTATCCGCCCAGATACCTTTGGGCAGGCTGGGCACACCCGAAGATATAGCCGATATAGTGGAATTTTTGTCCTCAGATAAGGCCGGCTACATAACCGGACAGGTCATACATGTGAATGGCGGCATGTTTATGGGATAAATTATCCTTATTAATATTCGAAAATACAGGGAGGAGAAATAATATGTCTGTGCAGGATCAGGTAGTAGAGATTATTGCTAATCAGTTGAGCGTAGCCAAAGAGGAGGTTACACCTAAGGCCTCTTTTGTTGACGATCTCGGCGCTGATTCATTAGACCTGGTAGAGTTGGTAATGGCTATGGAGGAGAAATTTGGCGTCGACATCGCGGACGAAGATGCGGAGAAGATGAAGACTGTCCAGGATGCCGTCAATTATATCCAGGCACAGCAGAAATAATAAATTAGACGGCCCGGCAATCAGCGGTCTTTTGGGGCTTCTTTGCCTTGGCTGACCGTTGGAGCCGATGGCCGAATACTTACAGGTGGAGTGGTGTCTTGAAGCGAAGAGTGGTGGTTACTGGTTTGGGGTTGATTACTCCCCTTGGCATCGGGGTAAAAGAATCCTGGCCGGCGGCATTGGCAGGAAAATCCGGAGTAGGGGAGATCACACGCTTTGATACCAGGGATTTTTCGACAAAGATCGCGGCGGAAGTCAAAGGCTTTAATCCTGAAGACTTTATACCCAAGAAACTGATCAGGCGCATGGATCTGTTCATCCAATATGGCATTGCTGCGGCCAGTATGGCCATTGAAGATGCCAATCTGGTCATCAGTGAAGGGAATGCAACCCGCGTGGGGGTGCTCACCGGCAGCGGACTCGGCGGATTAGGGACAATCGAAGAATATCACGGCGTCCTTTCAAATGAAGGCCCGCGGCGAGTCACACCATTTTTTATTCCCATGGTTATCCCTAATATGGCCTGTGGCCACATATCAATACTCTATGGCGCCAAAGGGCCCAATATCTCTGTGACTACGGCCTGCGCGGCCGGCTCGCACGCTATAGGCGAGGCGTTCAGGATAGTTCAGGGCGGTGCGGCAGATGTTATGATCTGCGGGGGTGTGGAGTCGGTAATTACCCCGCTCACGGTGGCTGGTTTTAGTTCTATGAAGGCCCTCTCCGCCCGAAATGATGACCCTGCCGCAGCCTCCAGGCCTTTTGAAAAAGACCGGGACGGATTTATTATCGGCGAGGGCAGCGGTATGATTATCTTGGAAGACCTCGATACTGCCTTAAATCGCGGGGCGAAAATATATGCGGAGATCGTAGGATATGGCTTAAATAGCGATGCCTACCACATGACCGCGCCTGCGCCGAGCGGGGAAGGCGCAGCCAGATGTATGCAGCTCGCCCTGGATGATGCCGACCTTTCTCACCAGGACATTGATTATATCAACGCCCATGGCACATCGACCTCCCTTAACGATTTCATGGAAACGTTAGCTATAAAGAGCGTGTTTAAGGAACGAAGCCAAAGTGTCCCGGTCAGTTCGACCAAATCTATGACCGGCCATCTTTTGGGCGGGGCCGGTGGCGTTGAGGCTGTCTTCTGTATCTTGTCTATTGTAGATGGCGTAGTGCCTCCGACTATAAACTATGTAACGCCGGATCCGGAGTGCGACTTGGACTACGTGCCCAACCAGGCACGCAAGGTAGAAGTCAAGACAGCCATGTCTAATTCCTTTGGGTTCGGAGGCACAAACGCCGTTATCATCTTTAAAAAATTCGAGGAATAAAATGGAAGTGGCACTGGGTTGTGACCATGGCGGCTACGCCTTGAAAGGGCCGATAAGGCAATATCTGGCGTCAAATGGCATCTCTTGCTGTGATGTAGGCGCCGATAGCGAAGACTCAGTCGACTATCCTGTTTATGGGATGAAAGTTGCTAAACTGGTCTCCAGCGGCGAATGCCAGCGTGGAATTTTGCTCTGCGGCAGTGGAATAGGCATGTCTATTGTGGCCAATCGCCTGCCCGGGGTTCGGGCCGCCCTGTGCCATGACATTTACACGGCACGCTTGAGCCGCCAGCATAACGATGCCAATGTATTGGTCCTGGGGGCCAGGATTATTGGACCGGGGCTGGCCATGGAGATCATTAAGACGTGGTTTGAAACGGAGTTTGAGGGTGGCCGGCATAAGAGACGCATTGATTTGATCGAGGAGTTGGCTGGGAAATACAGATAGAGAGATCAAAAGGTGTAGGCTAAAAGGAATGACAAATTTCAAAGCTCAAATAAATGACAAATGGCAAAACCCAAACCGCGAAATTTTTGTCATTTAGTTATTTGAATTTCATTTGAATTTTGGATTTTGTCATTTGAAATTATACAACTACATTTTGGTTCTCCGCTTACAGCGGACGATGGTTAGGGGTTATAACGAGCATGTTGTATTTGAAGAATACCGATCCTGAGATATTCAACGTCCTCCAACTTGAACTTGAGAGGCAGACTCATAAGCTGGAGATGGTGGCCTCAGAAAATTTTGTCAGTGAAGCTGTCCTGGAGGCACAGGGAAGTATTTTAACGAACAAGTATGCCGAGGGTTATCCGGGCCGGCGGTACTACGGCGGTTGCGAGTACGTAGATATGGCCGAGAATTTGGCCATAGAGCGGGTCAAAGAGATATTCGGCGCTGAATACGCTAATGTCCAGGCCCACTCCGGTACTCAGGCCAACATGGCTATCTATTTCGGGTTTCTTGAGCCCGGCGACACAGTATTAGGTATGGATCTGGCGCATGGCGGCCATCTATCCCATGGCAGCCCGGTGAATTTTTCCGGCCGATTTTATAACATAGTCTCATATGGGGTAAGCAGGGAAACCGAGACCATAGATTATGAAGAGGTAAGAAAACTGGCCCTTCAATACAAACCCAAAATGATTATTTCCGGGGCCAGCGCCTATCCGCGGGTAATTGATTTTGCTGCCTTTCGCTCGATTGCGGATACAATTGGGGCCTATCTGATGGTAGATATGGCCCATATCGCCGGCCTGGTCGCGGCCGGGGTGCATCCTTCACCGGTACCCTATGCCGATTTTGTCACCTCGACTACCCATAAGACACTGCGGGGGCCGCGTGGAGGTCTTATTCTGGCCAGGGAAAAATATGGAAAAAAACTCAATAGCCAGATATTTCCGGGTATCCAGGGCGGGCCGCTTATGCATACTATTGCAGCCAAGGCGGTGGCCTTCAAGGAGGCGTTAAGTCCTTCCTTTAGATCCTATCAGGAACAGATTGTGAAAAATGCCCGGACCCTGGCTACGGTTCTTCAGCAGGATGGTTATCGTTTAGTCTCCGGAGGTACAGACAACCACCTTATGCTGGTTGACCTGATGACTGTCCGGGGGATAACCGGTAAAGACGCAGAACTGGCCCTGGATGAAGCCGGTATTACGGTGAATAAAAATGCCATACCCTTCGATACAAAAGGCCCGCAGATAACCAGCGGCATACGCATTGGGACGCCGGCCGTAACCAGCCGGGGCATGAGAGAAGAAGAGATGACTACTATAGGTCGTCTCATGACGCTTGTCCTGGGTAATCTGGACAGTGAGAAGGTGCGCCGGGAGGTACGGCAGGAAGTGCGCAGCCTTTGTGAGCGGTTTCCATTATATCCGGGCCTGTGGTCCTCATACGGCGGGCAGAAAAAGGGCTGAAGATGAGCAGGCCGTCATGGGAAGAATACTTTATGAACATTACCTATCTTGTGGCCGAACGATCCACCTGCCTGCGGCGCAAGGTAGGGGCAGTCCTGGTTAAAGACAAACGCATCCTGGCCACGGGTTACAACGGAGCCCCTTCCGGCCTTAAACATTGCCTTGATATAGGTTGTCTGCGCGAAAAAGAAGGCATTCCCTCCGGTGAACGGCACGAACTCTGTCGCGGATTGCATGCCGAACAGAATGTGATTATCCAGGCCGCATATCACGGCATATCCATCGCTGACTCCACCATCTTTTGTACGAATCTCCCCTGCGTTATTTGCACCAAAATGTTAATTAACGCCGGCGTCAAATGTATTTTTTACCGTGAAGGTTATGCGGATGCCCTTTCCCGTGATATGCTGGCAGAGGCCGGCATTAACTTGATTCAAATCTAACAGATACACGGAGGCCTTTCCAAAATGAAATGCCCCTTTTGTGGACACGCGGAAGACAAGGTAATCGACTCCCGGGTCAGCAAAGATAATCTGGTTATCAGACGCCGTAGGGAGTGTTTTCGCTGCCAGAGCCGGTTTACAACCTATGAGCGGGTTGAGGAATTTATGCCCCTTGTAGTAAAAAAAGACGGGCGGCGGGAGCCCTTTAATCGTACGAAGGTTGTCGAAGGGCTGAAAAAAGCCTGTGAGAAAAGGCCGATTAGCATTAATCTAATCGAGGAATTTGTGGATGGCCTGGAAAAAACCTTGCAAGAAATGGGGGAGAAAGAGATCCCATGCTCGGTTATTGGAGAAAAAGTCATGGCCAAATTGCGCGAATGGGATGAAGTGGCATACGTTCGATTTGCCTCAGTCTATAAGCAGTTTAAGGACCTGGACGAGTTTATGACCGAACTAAAGGGCTTACTGGCTACCCGCGAGGAAAAAGAGGAAAAATAGTTGGCAGAAAACGCTGACGAAAAGTATATGCGGATTGCCCTAACCCTTGCCTCAAAGGGGCGGGGACGTACTTCGCCTAATCCCTTGGTCGGAGCGGTTATTGTCAAGGATAATAGGATAGCCGGCCAGGGATACCACGAAAAGGCCGGAGAACCCCATGCGGAAATCAACGCCATTACCGCCGCGGGCAAACGGACGCAGGGCAGCGCCCTGTATGTAAATCTTGAGCCGTGCAATCACCATGGCCGCACGCCTCCCTGTACGCAGGCGATCCTGACGGCAGGAATACGCCGCGTGGTCGTTGGCATGCCTGATCCCAATCCCGATGTAAAGGGGGGCGGTATCGAGTTTCTGCGGTCACACGGGGTGAAAGTAGAATGCGGCATCTTAGAAAAAGAGTGCCTTCGGCTAAATGAGGCCTTTATCAAGTACGTCACTGAGAAAAGGCCCTTTGTTATCATGAAGGCGGCGGCCAGTATGGACGGCAAGATTGCTACCCGAAGCGGGGATGCCAGATGGATTACCGGTGAAAGGGCACGCCGTTTTGTGCACCGTCTGAGAAATGAGGTTGACGCCATCCTGGTAGGCGCCGGAACAGTTATAAAAGACAATCCCATGTTGACTACACGGCTCGGACAAAAAAGAGGCAGGGATCCGTTGCGGGTAATACTGGACTCCGGGCTAAAAATTCCCCTCACTGCCAGGATATTTAACTTAGACTCATCTGCGCAAACTCTCGTAGCTACACTTGACAATGCCTCCGATAGCAAAAAGAGGCGTCTCATAGAAAAAGGCGTAGAGATAATGGCGGTTTCTACCAATCAAAGCGGCCTGGACCTTGCGGAGTTGTTGAGTAAATTAGGCAGGAAAGGTATATTAAGCATACTCATTGAAGGCGGGGGAACCGTCTTTGCCTCAGCTATACAGTCCAGATTGGTGGATAAATTTTATCTCTTTTATGCGCCGATTATTATCGGAGGCACAAAAGCCGTGGACATGGTAGGCGGAGAAGGTGTAAATCATATAGCAGGGGCCTTTCGGCTTAAGGATATGAAGACAAGAAAGATAGGAGATGACCTTTTAGTTGAGGCCTATCCGGCTGGTTAGCGTTTAGCTGTCAGCAGGGCTGATGGCTGATAGCTGAATACTGACTGCTCGTCTGGGATTTTTTGGTTTCCGGATGAAAACTAACGAATTAGTAACAAGTTAGCGCTTTTAAAAATGCGCTAAATCTCATTGCAAAATGGAAAATGTAAAATTTCGGACAAAAACCATCAACATTTTGAATTTTGCACTTTGAATCTTGCATTTTGAATTGAAGTTTAGCCAGTTTTTCAAAAGGCTAAACTGATACACGAACTATAGGTTGAGAAATGTTCACCGGAATCGTAGAGACCCTGGGTACCGTAAGAAAAAAGGCCTCTTCCGGCGAGGGGTTGAGACTTACGATTGAGGCCGATATAAAGTGGTCCGACCTGATGCCGGGAGAAAGTATTAGTGTGAACGGGACCTGTCTGACCGCAACAGATTTATCCGGTCCGGTGTTTACCGTAGATGTCTCTCCGGAGAGCATTCGCCGGACTACCATGGGACGGATCAATATAGGCGATAAGGTAAACCTGGAAAGGGCATTAAGGCCCACAGATCGCCTGGGCGGTCATATCGTGACCGGACATATAGATGCGACCGGAGTTATTCTGAGCCGGCAGGAGCAGGCCGCCTTTACCCTGTTTTCTATCCGGATTCCAAAGGAATTCGCCGGATACGTGATAGAAAAGGGCTCCATCGCCGTAGATGGCATCAGCCTTACAGTAAACGATTGCCATGATTCTTCGTTCTCTGTATCCATCATCCCTTTTACTGCCCGGCACACCACTATAGGCCGGCGCAAAGCGGGCGATGCCGTTAATATCGAATTTGATATTATCGGCAAGTATGTGGAAAAATTGCTCTCAAGGGGCCGGAACGATAAGGCCAGGGATGTAGAGAAGGGCAGGATCAGCCGGGAGTTTCTGGCCGAACATGGGATTGTCTAAGCAAGCTAAGGAGATAATAAAATGCCTGTAACTACCATTGAAGAGGCCCTGAAAGATATTAAGGCCGGAAAGATGGTCATCCTGGTTGATGATGAGGACAGGGAAAACGAGGGTGACCTGACCATGGCAGCGGAAAAGATTTCAGCAGAGGCTATCAATTTCATGGCCCGTTATGGCCGGGGTTTGATATGCCTTTCTCTTACTCAAGAAAAGATCGAACAGTTGCAAATTCCTATGATGATCGGCCATAACACATCTCCTTTTCGAACTGCCTTCACTGTATCCATAGAAGCAAAACGGGGGGTAACTACCGGAATTTCTGCGGCAGACCGCGCCACAACTATACTTACCGCCATTGCCGACGATGCCGGCCCTGATGATCTGGTCATGCCCGGGCATATTTTCCCATTAAGGGCACGTAAAGGCGGCGTTTTGGTGCGCACCGGCCAGACCGAAGGCTCGGTTGATCTGGCCAGAATGGCCGGATTAAAACCGGCCGGCGTAATCTGCGAGATCATGAAAGATGACGGCACCATGGCCCGTCTCCCTGATCTGGAGATATTCGCAGCGGAACATAACCTTAAGATCGTTGCCGTCCGTGATATAATAGAATACCGGCTCAGAAACGAGCGCTTTGTGCATCGGGCGGCAACGACGGTTCTTCCTACCCTCTATGGCGGGGAATTCACGGCCATAGCCTTCACTAATGACATAGACGATAGCGAGCATCTGGCCCTGGTTAAGGGCGAGATTAACCCTGAAGATGAAGTTCTGGTGCGCGTCCATTCCGAGTGTCTTACCGGAGACGTGTTAGGATCCCTGCGTTGCGATTGCGGCAAACAATTGCAGGCCGCCATGAAAATGGTGGAACGGGAAGGGAAGGGGGTTATACTTTACATGGCCCAGGAGGGTCGTGGCATAGGCCTTGTCAATAAGATCAAGGCTTATGCATTGCAGGATCAGGGAAGGGATACGGTAGAAGCCAATTTAGAGCTGGGCTTTAAAGCCGACCTCAGGGACTACGGTATCGGCGCACAAATACTGCACGATCTTGGCGTTCGCAAGATGAGGCTTCTGACCAATAACCCCAAAAAGATTATTGGACTGGAGGGATATGACCTTAAGGTTACAGAAAGGGTGCCCATCGAAGTCCCTCCCGGTAAAGAGAATATCCGTTACCTCAAGACCAAAGAGAAAAAGATGGGGCATATATTGAACCTTGATTAAACTTTTAAGCGTTCAGCAGTCAGCCGTCAGCGATCGGCAGTGAGATTGGTTGAAAAAATCAATAAATTTTAAAAAAGAGGGAAGAAACATGGCCAGAGTATTCGAAGGCAAGGTACGGGCCGAAGGGCTCAAGATAGCCATTATCATCAGTCGATTTAATGACTTTATCGGTGAACGCCTTATGGGCGGGGCCATGGATGCCTTGCTGCGTCACGGGGCAAGCGAAAAGGATATTGATATATACAAGGTTCCGGGGGCCTTTGAGATTCCACTGGTGGCCAAAAAGGCGGCTGCCAGCGATAAATATGATGCTGTAATCTGCCTGGGCGCGGTCATCAGAGGGGCAACGCCACATTTTGAATATGTCAGCGCCGAAGTCTCCAAGGGAATCGCCCAGGTATCCCTGGATACCGGCGTTCCCCTGGCTTTTGGTATCCTTACCACGGACACTATCGAGCAGGCCATTGAACGCGCCGGGACTAAAGCAGGCAATAAGGGATGGGACGCGGCCCTGGCCGCTATTGAAATGGTCAATCTTCTTAAGGCCATTCACCGCAAAGACACAAAGGAAACCTAAGATAATAAAAATAGTTGATGTTCCTTAAGGCCTTGCGTTTTTTGCCTGCCCCGTAGGGAGGAACCGACCGTATCGGGGCGCCTTGGCAGCGGACTGTTAGGACTGCCGGAACCTCTTTGAAAGACTTATCGTATGGGCATTCGCCGGAAGGCACGAGAAAGCGCTCTCCAAATATTGTACGAAATGGACCTGACCGGGTCGGGGGCAGAAAAGGCGACGTCCGCCTTCTGCGCTTCATTTAAGATTCCGGAGCAGGCACATGATTTCTGCTTACGACTGGTCAAGGGTGTCGATACCCATCGGGGACAAATAGATACTTTAGTTAATGGGCATTCTGAGCACTGGCGGCTGAATCGAATGTCGCGGGTGGATCGGAATATCTTGCGGCTGGCTGCATTTGAACTCTTGTATTGTGACGACATTCCTCCTAAGGTAACTATCAACGAGGCAGTAGAACTGGGTAAAAAATTTGGGACCGAAGACTCCGGTCCTTTTATAAATGGAATACTGGACGCCATCAGCCATCAGCTATGTCAGGGTGGGAGTGATAAAACTTAGCTATGACGGAAGTACAAGCGAATAACTACGCCTTTCAAGAAATAGAGACGCGCTGGCAGACGTATTGGAAAGCGAATAAGACTTTTAAGACCGTAGCGGACGGTACAAAGGATAAATTTTATCTCCTTGAAATGTTCCCTTATCCCTCAGGCAGGATTCATATGGGTCATGTCCGCAACTATACCATAGGGGATGTCTTTGCGCGCTACA
The DNA here is from genome assembly GCA_031082315.1 of Thermodesulfobacteriota bacterium. Classification (NCBI taxonomy): domain Bacteria; kingdom Pseudomonadati; phylum Thermodesulfobacteriota; species Thermodesulfobacteriota bacterium. Next base: position 146,141 of record JAVHLC010000007.1, on the reverse strand, counting down.
AGCGGATGAGAGGCTATAACGTACTCCACCCCATGGGCTGGGATGCCTTTGGACTTCCGGCAGAAAATGCCGCCATAAAACATAAAATTCATCCTGCCCGGTGGACATACGAGAACATCAATTATATGCGTTCTCAGTTGCAAAAGATGGGATTTAGTTATGACTGGGATCGGGAGATTGCCACCTGCGATCCCGGCTACTATCGTTGGGAACAGCTATTTTTTATCCAGATGCACAAGAAGGGGCTGGCATATCGCAGGGAATCTCCGGTTAACTGGTGTGAAAAATGCGGCACGGTTCTGGCTAACGAACAGGTCGTGGGAAGTGGTGTGTGCTGGCGCTGCGATACGCCGGTTACTACCCGCCGGTTGAAGCAGTGGTTTTTTAGAATCACGGCTTACGCCGAGGAGCTGCTGGCGGAATGTGACCGTCTTACCGGCTGGCCTGAAAAAGTGGTTACAATGCAAAAAAACTGGATCGGTAAGAGTGAAGGGTCCGAGATCCACTTTCCTATTGAGGGTTCTGATAAAAAGATAACGGTATTTACCACCCGGCCGGACACCGTATTTGGAGCCACTTTTATGAGCCTGGCGGTTGACCATCCGCTAGTCCTTGAACTTTCCCGCAGCGCCTCCCGGGAGGCCGCTGTGCTGGCCTTTGTAGAAAAAGAGAATCGTGAAAAAAGATTGCGTATCGGGGGCGAAGACTTTGAGAAGGAAGGCGTCTTTACGGGGGCCTATTGTTTGAATCCCCTTACCGGCCGGCGTATGCCCATATTTGCGGCCAATTTTGTTTTAATGGAGTATGGGTCCGGCGCGGTTATGGCCGTACCGGCACACGATCAGCGTGATTTTGAATTTGCCCGCAAGTATGATCTGGACGTTGTGGTGGTTATTCAACCGCCGGGAGATAAACTCTCCCCTGGAAATATGACTGAAGCCTATGTCGAAGAAGGCACAATGGTCAACTCCGGTCAATTTAACGGCATGAACAGCAACGAGGCTAAAAAGGCTATCATCCGCCATCTTGAGGTAACCGGCCTGGGTAAAAAAGCGTTAAGTTATCGGCTGCGGGACTGGGGGATCTCCAGACAGCGCTACTGGGGCGCGCCGATACCTATTATTTACTGTGATACATGTGGCGCTGTGCCCGTACCGGAAAAGGATCTGCCGGTTGTACTTCCCCTGGATGCCGAAATAGATGAGACCGGCCGCTCACCTCTTCCCCGGCTCAGTTCCTTTGTCAACACCACGTGCCCTTCCTGCGGCCGGGCCGCCCGCCGGGAAACAGATACCATGGACACTTTCGTTGAGTCTTCATGGTACTTTGCCCGCTATGCCTGCCCCGACTACACGGAAGCCCCCCTTGACCGGGCCGGAGTCGATTACTGGCTGCCGGTTGACCAATATATAGGTGGGGTAGAGCATGCCATACTCCACTTATTATATGCGCGCTTTTATACCAAGGTGCTGCGTGATCTGGGCTGGCTTAATATAAACGAACCGTTTAGAAATCTCCTTACCCAGGGGATGGTCATAAAAGACGGGGCAAAGATGTCAAAGTCCAAGGGCAATGTGGTCGATCCCGATGACCTCATAAATCGCTACGGCGCGGATACTGTACGCCTTTTTTGCCTGTTTGCCGCTCCTCCGGAACGCGACCTGGAGTGGAGTGACCAGGGCGTGGAAGGCGCCTATCGTTTCTTGAATCGGGTCTGGCGACTTGTAACTGAAAACCGGATTACAATAGCCCAATCTCCGGCTGTAATCAATGTATCTGAACTAAAGGGCGAGGCAAAGGCGCTGCATCGTAAGATTCACCAGACCATTAAAAAAGTCGGCGCTGATATTGAGGACAGATTTCATTTCAACACCGCTATAAGCGCCGTAATGAAACTGGTCAACGATGCTTATGGTGTCATCGGCTTAGGCGATAAAAATCCGCAGACCCTGGCCGTCTTGAAACTGGCGATAGAGACCGTCATCATATCACTCTCACCATTCGCTCCCCATCTTGCGGAAGAGCTGTGGCAAACGATGGGGCATAAGGAAATGCTCTCGTCAGTTTCCTGGCCTTCCTATGATGAAGAAGCCGCCCGCCAGGAAAAAGTAGAGCTTGTTGTTCAGGTCAACGGCAAGGTACGCAGCCGTGTCGAGGTGGATGCCGGGCAAGGAGAATCAGAGATCAAGGAAGCTGCCATTAGCGACCTGCGTATCAAAGAATGGATTAAGGAAAAAGAGATTAAAAAAGTCATCATAGTCGGGAATAAGCTGGTAAACATCGTGGTTTAGGCTTAAAAAAGGTTACGTTAAAATGAAGAGATACGCTAAGGTTATCAATCCGTTACTGCTATTTTTTTTCATTTCCGCCTGTGGTTATCACTTCAGCGGACAAGGCAATCCCTTTTCCGAAGATATAAAGACCATAGCTATTCCGGTATTCAGTAATCAGACGGGAGAGACAGGTTTCGAGAACTATTTAACAAACCAGTTGGTCTATGAATTTACAAGCCGAAAAAGGCTGAGGGTGGTCGATATCAAGGATGCGGATGTCGTTCTAAAAGGTAAAATAAGGTCGATTAACCTGCCGGATATATCCTTTAGCGGCACTTATCTAGGGCTGGAAAGGAAGGCGGTAGTTACGATAGAAGCGGTATTAGAAAGGCGCGACAGCAGCGTACTCTGGCAGAACAAAGACATAATCAGAGAAGAGGTCTATAAGGTAGAAAGCAGCCCCCTTACCACAGAAAGTAATAAGCAGGCAGCCCTTCATAAGATCGCTACTGACCTCGCCGAGATGATCCACATGCGGATATTTGAAGATTTCTAATCGATGAACTCATAAAAAGTCCAAAATATCACGCAAAGCCGCCAAGGACGCAAAAAGAATAAAATTTGGAACTCAGGAACTCATAAAGAAAAATACTGTTCTATTCCTGATTTCTTGATTTCCAGATTTTCTTTTTTCCTTCGCGGTCTTTGCGCCTTTGCGTGAGAAATAGAAGTGGCCTGTACCCGTCTGGATACAAGCCATTTCTGATATTGGTACGCTAAAATATTTCCGTCTTAGCTTTGTGAGCCGGATTGAAGGGCGTTTACATGTCTGGTCAAACGCGAAATCTTGCGAGCAGCGTTTCTGTGATGGAGTGTCCCCTTGGAAGCAGCCTTGTCGATGACCGGAATGGCTTTAGCCAAAGACTCCTTGGCCTTATCCGGTGATTTTTCTGCCATGGCTGCATGGACTGCTTTGATTACATTTTTAACCCGGGTCTTAATAGCTTTATTAATTTCCTGTTTTTTTTCAGACTGCTTAGCCCTCTTAATCGCTGATTTATGATTAGCCAACTCCTGCCCTCCTTAAAAAATCCTGAATTATCGTTGAAGTAAAACACCCGTATAAATAATTGGTTAAAGGTATTATGTCAAGGTTTTTCCGACTCTTTGTCGGCGGCTTCGTAAAAAAGTCCCCCAATACCCCGTCCCCTTTTGTTAACATATATCATTTTGGTAGTGCGTATACAGAATCCTGTGCTAAAATAATTTGGAAGCAGAGATATATTTCCGCCGGCTATAGCCATCCTGGAGATATACAAATTGAAGGCGCTGGAGCGCAGAACTTAACATGCCTGAACTTCCAGAAGTCGAGAATATAGTAAGAGACCTCCGGCCAAAGCTCTGTGGTAAGCTTATAAAAGAGGTTGAAGTTGCTCACCATAGCATAATAGTAGGCCGAAAAAATAATCTTCCAGGGCTCCTCAGAAATAAGAAAATCAAAAACCTGTCCCGGAAAGGCAAATGTATTGTCTTTGATCTGTCAAATGGCTATGAGCTTAGCATCCATCTGGGCATGACCGGTCAATTATTATACCGGCAGAAGGGTGGGGCGATAGACCGGCATACCCGCATGGTCTTACATCTTAATGATAATCTACATGAATTGCGCTTTGCCGATATGCGTCGCTTTGGCTGGGTTTCCCTCCGGTCGAAGATGCGCCGGGGCGTGAGGCCGGGTGAAGACAAAAATGCCTATCTGGATAATCTGGGCCCTGATGCCCTGACCCTCGATCTAAAAGGGTTCAAAACCTGTCTCTCTAACCGAACCGGCACAGTAAAAGGTCTCTTGCTCAATCAGCATATTATAAGCGGTCTGGGGAATATTTATACAGATGAAAGTCTTTACCGGGCCGGCATCCATCCGCAAAGAAAGGTAAATACGCTCACTGAACATGAGATCAAAAGACTCCATAAGACCATCGGGCAGATACTCAACGAGGCTATTGTCTGTGGTGGTTCTAGTGTCAGCACCTATAGGCTGCCGGATGGAAAAGAGGGGGAATTCCAGAGACAGCATAAGGTATATCAGCGGCAAGGCAGGCCGTGCCCGCGGTGTAGGACGCCTATTGTCAGGATAAAGGTGGCCGGGCGGGGAACCTGTTTTTGTCCAAAATGTCAAGATGAGAATTGATGGATTTGTAAAAAAGCCTTTTCACCGCTGAGCACGCAGAGTTCGCAGAGAAAAACTTCATTTTCGTTATTGGTTACTCGAATAACAAATAACAATTAACGAATAACTTCATTGACGTAACCATGTTCGAACCGGCCTACATGGAAACATATAAAAGTGGCGAGCTCAACCCCCGCATCGAAAAAGCTAATAAAATACTTGAAGAATGTTGTCTATGTCCGCGAAAGTGCCGGGTTAATCGGATGCAGAACGAAAAAGGGATATGCCATACAGGCAGACTTCCCATGGTCTCCAGTTTTAGCCCGCATTTTGGAGAAGAGGCCCCGCTTGTAGGTCGGCATGGATCAGGAGCCATATTTATCACAAGCTGTAATCTCCTTTGCGTTTTTTGTCAGAACTGGGAAATCAGTCACCTCGGAGAAGGCGAAGAGATCTCTCTGGAACAATTTGCCCTGCTGATGCTATATTTACAGAACATGGGTTGCCATAACATCAATTTTGTCACTCCAACCCATGTTGTGCCCCAGATACTGGAGACCCTATCCATAGCCATTGAGGGCGGACTTTGCGTCCCCCTGGTCTATAACACGGGCGGGTATGATGCCATCGAGACGATTAAGCTGCTGGATGGTATTTTTGATATCTATATGCCTGATTTTAAATACTGGGATGAAGAGGTGGCTATAAGACTCTCCAAGGCGCCCGGTTACCCGGAGATAGCCGGACAGGCCATCAAAGAAATGCATCGCCAGGTGGGCGACCTGACTGTAGATTCCAGTGGCATAGCACAACGTGGACTCCTGGTGCGCCATCTGGTCCTGCCGGATGGTCTGGCCGGGACGCGGGATGTTATGCGTTTTCTGGCCCGGGAAATATCGCCGAATACCTACGTGAATATAATGGACCAGTATCGGCCCTGCGGCGAGGCGTACAAATATCCTCCCCTTGACCGGCGTATAACTGCCGAGGAATACCGTGAGGCGATCACGATGGCGAAAGAAGAAGGGATAACCAGGCTTGACCTGCGGAAACGGACATTTATCCTGTATTGACGGCTTCGTAAAAAGTAAAATTTTACCGCAGAGATCGCTGAGAACGCTGAGATAACATATTGAATAGTTTACAGTTTTTCTCTGCGGACTCTGCGTGCTCAGCGGTAAAAAAGCTTTTTTACGGATTCATCAACATTGGAGTCTTTACGAGAACATCCGGTATTGATTTTAAAGGTTATGAGCGATAGACGTATATTTGCGGTTGGGGATATTCATGGATGTCTGGATAAGCTGGAAGGGTTAATGGGTACCCTGCCGGTTAACCTCGGACAGGATGCCCTTATCTTTCTTGGAGATTATATTAACCGCGGTCCGGCTTCCCGTGAAGTCATCGACTATCTCTTAGATTTAAAAGATAGGTCGAATCATATAGTATTTCTCATGGGTAACCATGAAAAGATGTTCCTCGATTATCTTGACCGGGTCAATCCCTTTTTATTCATCCTGAATGGAGGCCAGAAGACCATCGATGCCTATAGCAAAAAGGGGGAGTTTTCCCTGCCCCCGGATCATCATGATTTTTTTCGTTCGCTGCTCCTTATACATGAGACAGAGGACTATATCTTTGTTCATGCCGGCCTTCGGCCTTATTTACCGTTAGAGGATCAAAAAATAGAGGACATTCTCTGGATAAGAGAGGCCTTTTTTTCTTCTATGTACGACTTTGGCAAGAAAGTCGTCTTCGGTCACACGCCATTTGGTGAGCCGCTGGTGATGGGAAACAAGATAGGCATTGACACCGGTGCAGTTTACGGCAATAAACTGACATGCGTTGAGCTACCCGCACAGAAGTTTTATTCTTTTTGACCATATTTATACCCCCTTTGTCGAGCAATCAGCATTCAGCTATCGGCATGAAGCCGGTCCACCGTTCACTGTTGACCGTTTACCGAAAGAAAATGTCGGACAACGGTTAACGGATAACAAACATGCTGACGCCTGATGGCGGATAGCTGAAAGCTTGAAGTCGGAAACAGTAGTTCCCGGCCTATGGTCGGCCCAGGGCCGGATGAGCACTAACTACAACCCGTCAGGAATTTTCAATCAGGATTTAAGAAAAAAACTCCTCATGCCGATGCAAAAAACAGTGGTAGTCCCATTATGTATAGTCAAATAAGGAAAACTTAGAGGGATAGAGATGGACAACGAACCCAAAACCTTGCAGGAGATATTAGACGATATTGCGCTTAAGGCTATAATGCTGACCCCGGGAAATCTGGTTGAGTTAGGGGAGCTCCTCTCCAAGATTGAAGAGGTTATGGCCTATGAGGATACAACCCTCCCGGCGGCTCTAAAGAAGATAGGCGGGGGACTCAAACTTATTATAGAAAAGATCATATTGGGCGAGATATCCGACACGGACGTAGTCTATGAAAAAATAAGCCAGGCCATCTCTATGTTACAGGATATTTGCAGAGAAAAAGACCAGGAGCAGGCCGGCGTTTCTCTTAAAAACTTTAATGGACTGCTTAAAGAATTAAATCTTGCGGATACGGAAGGGCAAACAGCGGGACAAGATGACATAACAATGGAAGAGGAGGCAACACCTGAGGTTTCTGTGACCAAAAGCAAGCCGGTTATAGACATTACTCAGGATAAAGAATTGCTTGCCGGATTTATTAGCGAGAGCATGGAACATCTTGAACAGATTGAGGTGGACATCCTCTCCCTTGAACAGTCTCCTGAGGATAAGGACTGCATAAACACTATTTTTAGACCATTCCATACTATAAAAGGTGTCTCAGGCTTTTTGAATCTACAGGATATTAACAAGTTAGCACATGAAACGGAAAATATCCTGGATAAAGCCCGAAACGGCGAACTTTCGATCTCCTCAGAAATTATTGACCTTATCCTGGACGCCTGTGATGTCCTGAAGAGGATGATAATGGACATAAAAACGGCCCTGGAGACAGGTACATTAGAGCAAAAGGATTACGACCTGGACAGTTTTATCAGCCGGATAAGGGCCGCGCAGGAAGGGGAGGTAGGAGAAGAGGCCACCCGGCCGGAGCCTAAATTAGTAGGGGAGATACTGGTCGAAAAGGGTGTGGCCGATACAGAGGCCATAGATAACGCCCTGGAAAAACAGCGAGATTCCGGTGAAAAAATCGGGGAGATTATCATCAGAGAGGCCGCTGTTAAACCCAAAGAGGTCGCCCATGCCCTGCGTGAACAAAAAGCTATGACCTCCATTGCTTCTGCCGGGAATGCCAATAGCGCCGTCAAGGTGGACATCGGCAAGCTCGATAACCTGGTAGATATGGTCGGTGAGCTGGTCATCACCCAGTCCCTTATCTGGCAGAATTCCCACGTCCAGACCATACGGGATCAGAAACTTATGCGTGATTTCTCCCAGCTAAGCCGTATTACTACCGAGCTACAGAAGACAGCCATGTCTTTGCGAATGGTGCCCATAAAACAGACCCTTCAGAAGATGATCCGGTTGGTACGGGATCTGGCCAAAAAATCTGAAAAACAGGCTGATCTTCAGATGAGCGGTGAGGATACAGAGATCGACCGCAATATGGTGGACGCCATTTACGATCCCCTGGTGCATATGATACGTAACTCTATAGACCATGGCATTGAGATGCCGGATGAAAGAGCAACTAAAGGCAAGCCGGCCACCGGCACTATCTGGTTAAGGGCTTATCAAAAAGGCGGTAACATTGTGATTGAGATCGAGGATGACGGACAGGGCCTGAACCGCGAGAAGATATTAAAAAAGGCCAAGGAAAAGGGATTGATTAAAAACACCGAGGGTCTCTCCACATTTGAAATTGATAATCTTATATTCCAGGCCGGATTTTCTACGGCCGATAAGATAACCGATGTCTCCGGCCGGGGCGTAGGGATGGATGTAGTAAAGAAAGCCATAGAGAAGTTGCGCGGCAAGGTGGAGATAAATTCGCGTCCCGGACAAGGTTCTACATTCACCATTAAGGTTCCGCTTACCCTGGCTATTATCGACGGCATCATAGTAAAGGTAGGGGTGGAACGTTATATAGTGCCAACAGTGGTCATTAAAGAGACTATAAGGCCGCGGCAGGAAGAATATAGCACTGTCCATGGCAAGGGCGAGATGATTAAGGTCAGGGGAAATCTTATCCCGTTAGTAAGATTATATAAGATGTTTGATATTGATGCCGAACATAAAGACCCTTGCGAGTCTCTGGTAGTGGTGGTTGAAAACGAAGGACGGCAGAAATGCCTGCTGGTTGATGACCTACTTGGCAAACAAGAAGTGGTCATCAAGAGTCTCGGAGACCACATGAAAAATGTCAGAGGACTGGCTGGAGGGACTATTTTAGGAGACGGGAAAGTAGGGCTGATTTTAGACATAAACGGCATATTTAGTGTGGCTGAAGAACAAAATTTAGGGATGCTGCATTAATTATTAGCCGTCAGCCTTCAGGAGTCCAAAGAAGTGATGAGTAACGAGTAATGAGTTTTTCAACTCGTAACCCGCAACCCGGAACCCGGAGAGCTGAAGGCTGATAGCTGAAAGCTTATATATGAAAAAGGGGAGTTAAATTATGCCGGCAGATAAGAACATGAGAATATTGGTGGTTGATGACTTTAACACCATGCGCCGTATAGTAAAAAACATTCTGAAACAACTGGGATTCGAAAATGTAGGCGAGGCCGAAAACGGTCAGGAGGCGCTTGAGGTCTTGAAAAAAGAAAAATTTGACTTCGTCATAACCGACTGGAATATGCCGGTTATGACCGGCCTTGATCTGCTTAAGGCCATCAAGGCAGATGCCGCACTAAAAGATATCCCCGTAATGATGGTCACTGCCGAGGCACAGCAACAGAATATCGTGGAGGCGGTTAAGACCGGGGCTAGTAACTATATTGTCAAGCCATTTACGGCCGAGGTTCTGGAAGAAAAGATAAGCAAGATATTCAAGTAATTTGATGTTCGACGACCTTACCGATAAAGAATTCGAACTCTTCAGTAGGCTCATCTATACCAAGGCCGGCATTAACCTCCACACAGGCAAGAAAGAACTGTTACGGGCCAGGCTGGCTAAAAGGCTGAGAAGCTCTAATTTTCAGAGTTTTCAGGAATATTATGATTACGTGCTGCAGGATAAGAGTGGGGAGGAGCTGGTTAGGCTGCTGGATAGCGTGTCCACCAACCTGACCAGTTTTTTTCGTGAATCCAACCACTTTCAATTCCTGGCAGATGAGGCGCTGCCGGGCCTGCTTGCAGATAAAAAAAGGGGCGGAAGGATAAGAATCTGGAGCGCCGGTTGTTCATCAGGCGAGGAGCCTTATTCTCTTGCAATAACTATTTTAGAACATAAGGCAGTTATCCCGGCGTTGAACTTAAAAATATTGGCAACCGATATATCTACAAGGGTCTTAGCTACAGCCGAGCAGGGGATATACCCGGAAGAACGATGCAAGGATATTAATACTAATATCCTGAAAAAATACTTCCAAAAAGGACAGGGCCGGTGGCAGGGATACGTCCAGGTTAAGCCTGTGGTCAGGAACTGCATCCAGTTTATGAGATATAACCTCATGGAACCATGTCCATGTAAGGAACCTATGGACATAATTTTTTGCCGTAATGTGATGATCTATTTCGATAAGAACACACAGGGAAAAGTAGTAAACGGTTTTTATTCGGCGCTAGGTGAAGGAGGCTACCTTTTTATCGGGCACTCAGAAAGCCTGACGGGTATAAAGCATGCCTTTAAATATGCGCGTCCGACTGTCTATCAGAAAAAATAGAAAAAGGATCGGTTGTGGCCAGCAAACTCGTCGTCGGTATTGCAGATATGTGCGTAAGCAAGGACCCCTCGGCTATTTTAATTACTTACTCCCTGGGGTCCTGCATCGGCGTGTCCATTTATGATCCTGTAGTTAAGGTGGGGGGGTTGCTTCATCTAATGCTTCCTGAATCAAAGATAGCCCCGGAAAAGGCAGAAAAAAATCCGTGCATGTTTGCAGATACAGGCGTGCCCTTGCTTTTCAAAGAGGCATATAAATACGGCGCTGATAAAAAACGCATAATAATTAAAATAGCGGGCGGGGCGCAGGTTATGGATGCCAGCGGCTTTTTCAATATCGGCAAACGTAACTACATGGCCCTTCGCAAGATCTTTTGGAAAAATGACGTTCTTATAAGCAAAGAAGACATAGGTGGTAATGTCAACCGCACTATGCGCCTTGAGATAGGCACGGGGCGCGTCTATCTCAAGGTATCGGACAGCGGAGAGATGGAACTATGAAAGATCTCAGGACCATTACTAAAGGTATCAAGGAATTGCCACCACTTCCGGAAGTGGCACAGAAGGTATTTTCCTTGCTAAACGATCCCAAAAGCAACGTTCAGGATCTGGTCAAGGTTATACAGCTTGACCAGGCTATGACGGCTAATATATTGAAATTATGCAATTCTGCATACTTCGCCCTAAAGAGAAAGATCAGTTCCTTGCAGGAGGCCCTGGTCTTGCTCGGCCAGAAAAATTTACACGAAATCATTATGACAGACAACAGCGGTAAATACTACCAAAGGGCCGGTGCAGGTTATAGCCTGGGGAAAGGCGAACTCTGGAGACATTCTGTGGCCTGCGCCCTTCTTTCTCAGATATTGGTGCGAAAAACAGGTTTGCCTGAAGATCCTTTCTTATTTACCGCCGCTCTCCTTCACGATATCGGCAAGGTGATACTCAGCACTTACGTCAAGACAGAATATGATCAAATAATCAGGTTGGTTAAAGAACAGCAATATCCCTTTTTGCAGGCAGAAAAAGAGATTATCGGGATTGATCACGCCGAATTAGGGGGGCGGATCGCTGAGGAATGGAATTTCCCCGGCGCCCTGGTAGAAGCGATTGCCCAACATCATACGCCTGATACGGAGAATTACATCTCCTGCATCGTTCATCTCTGTAATCTGATGACTATCATGATGGGTATCGGCACGGGTTATGGCCTCGCTGACTATGGGAAAGATGCTGTCATGAAAAAATTAGGTCTGAAAGAAAGACATCTCGAATCATGTATGGTTGAACTATGGCATGAACTCCAGAAGGCGGAAGACCTGCTCAAATGTTAACTCAATAAATGCCTGCCTGATGGCGGGCAGGGAGGCGGCTTCTTATGGCCTTTAATGTCTTAATAGTCGATGACTCTATGGCCATGCGCAGCGTTATACGCAAGGTCATCTCGATTTCCGGCTTCGATGTCGGGACCTTTTTTGAGGCCGGCAATGGAAAAGAAGCGCTCGAAGTTCTTAACGGGCAGTGGATAGACCTGGTTCTAAGTGATATTAATATGCCGGAGATGGATGGCCTCACCTTTGTAAAAAAGATGAGAGAGCATGAGATCTATAAAAACATCCCGGTAGTTATGATAACCACCGAAGGCTCCCAGGCCTGTATAGATGAAGCCATGTCTTTGGGGGTTAAGGGGTATATCCAGAAGCCGTTTATGCCTGAGGTAATCAAGGAAAAACTCGAAGAGATTATGGAGAAGGCCAGATGAATCCTGCAGATAGAAACGTTTTAACCGTTGTGGTTCAAGAGGTGTTTGAAACCATGTTTTTTACCTTCGTTGATCCCATAGGCGAAGACGAAATGGGCCAGGTTATGTCACTCCCCGGTCCTTATTTTCATGGTCAAATCGGAGTAAAAGGCGAGGACCGGAAGAGGGTTCTGGATATCTTTATTCCCGAAAAGATGATCGGCAGCCTGACCGAAACCCTCCTTCGCAAGGAAGACGATAAAGGCGTTAGTAAAGAAGAACTTATTGATACGACGAAAGAAATAGCAAACATGGTCCTGGGCAATATCCTGAATAAAACCAATAAAGAAGGAACCCAACGATTAACTACGCCCACCGCTGAATTAGTCGGGGACACCTCTCCCTTTGTCAAGGATTCAGGTGTGGAGCGCATATATTTTGAGACCGATTGGGGGATAATAGTCGTTCTCTTTACCTGCGGTTAATATTCCGGAGCTACAAGATTATGAACACATCCAAGATAAAGGTATTGATAGTCGATGACTCGGCCATTGTCCGAAAGATATTTTCTGAAGAATTATCTAAAGAACCGGATATCGAAGTCGTCGGAACAGCGCCCGATCCTTATGTGGCCCGGGATAAGATAGTTAACCTGAAGCCGGATGTAATCACCCTGGATATTGAAATGCCCCGCATGGACGGACTGACCTTCCTGGGTAAGCTCATGAAGTACTATCCGCTACCGGTCATAATTGTAAGCTCGCTTACGCCTGCCGGCGGCAAATTGGCTTTAGAGGCCATTGATACCGGGGCAGTAGAGGTCATTGCCAAGCCCGGCTCCGCTTACAGCGTCGCTGATATGACGGTTCAACTCCTTGATAAGATAAGGGCTGCGGCCCACATTAAGGTAAACCAGCGTGCGGCCTCCACCAAAGAGAGTTGCCAGGCAACCTCGGCAGTCCCGCGTCCGTCTTTAGCCCTTGCGGAGACTACAAACAAGGTTATAGCCATTGGGGCCTCTACGGGCGGGACGGAGGCCATAAAAGAGGTTCTTATCCAGATGCCGCCCAATATACCCGGTATAGTCATTGTCCAGCACATGCCGGCAAATTTTACCACCGCCTTTGCCAATCGCTTAAACGACATTTGCCAGATTCAAGTAAAGGAGGCCAAAGACGGCGATTCGGTAATAAACGGCACCGCGCTGATCGCTCCGGGAAACTACCACATGTTTTTAAGGCGCAGCGGGGCACGGTATTACGTCACGGTCAAGCAAGGGCCACTGGTATGCCATCAAAGGCCGTCTGTGGACGTGCTTTTTAGTTCAGTTGCGCAATATGTGGGAAGTAATGCCATAGGCGTAATCTTAACCGGCATGGGGGCAGATGGGGCAAGAGGTATGTTAGAGATGAAACAGGCTGGAGCAAAAACGATAGCCCAGGATGAAAAAAGCTGTGTCGTCTTTGGCATGCCTAAAGAGGCCATAAGATCCGGCGGAGTAGATATTGTGACGCCGTTAAAAGATATACCCAACGAAATTTTTAGATTATTCGAGTAAGATGACCTTGTAAGGTAACAATTTAGCGCTTTTAAAAATGCGCTAAATCTCATTGCAAAATGGAAAATGCAACATGGAAAATGTAAAATTTCGGACAAAACCATCAACATTTTGAATTTTGCACTTTGAATCTTGCATTTTGAATTGAAGGTTAGCCAGTTTTTCAAAAGGCTAAACTGATGACCTCACAAGAAGTATTTCATTCTATAAAAGTTGACATAATATATCTTATCCGACATTATGTCCCGTATGTAAAATTGCCGTAACACGTTAGCTCTTTTTAAAACTTCAGGCAGGATATGCCCGGAGGCCGAAAACACCAGAGCCGTAGTAAGCAAATTGTTCCTGCGAAACTTGTCCCTGACCCCGAGCCCGGAGTTATCCCGTACCTGATATGGGAAGGAACAGTAAAATCAACATAATATTAAATCTATATGATGTTATTTATAATATTATATATTAAACTACTTGATATTGTGTTATTTAATTAAATTTTTTTAGACCATGGAAAAACTTTTCCGTTTTATAAGAAAATTTTTTCCACTTTTTTTAAAAAAAATTTCCTTTTAGTCGATAAAGTAAGATATAGTATACGACATGGAGACGGCATCCAGTATGGATATTATGGATATGATAGTTGGTGAAAGTGAGCCAATTAAAAGAATAAAAGAGCTTATTAAGCAAATAGTCGATACTGATCTGACGGTTGTAATTTACGGAGAAAGCGGTGTCGGCAAGGAATTAGTTGCCCGGTCCTTGCATTTCCAGTCCCACCGCAAGGATTTCCCCTTTGTTAAGGTCAATTGTGCCGCCCTCCCCTCCGAGCTCCTGGAAAGTGAATTGTTTGGCTATGAAAAAGGCGCCTTTACCGGGGCTGACGGACTGAAACCTGGTAAATTTGAACAGGCAAATGACGGCACCATATTCTTAGACGAAATTGGAGATATGCCGTTAACATTGCAATCAAAATTATTGCAGGTACTTCAGGATGGCGAATTTTCGAGAATTGGTGGTAAAAAGGATGTCAAGGTGAATACCTGGGTAGTCTCAGCAACTAACCACAACCTGGAAAATGAGGTTAAGCGAGGTCTTTTTAGAGAAGATCTTTTTTATCGTTTAAATATTATAAAAATCCTGGTGCCTCCCCTCCGCGACAGAAAGGAAGATATACCCATTTTATTTGAGCATTTCCTCTCACGCTATGGTGAGCAGTTTAATCCTGATTTCGTTCTGGATAAAGAAGTACTAGATGTCTTTTCCAGTTACCACTGGCCTGGAAATGTGCGGGAAATGGAAAACTACATAAAAAGGCTCCTGGTCCTGAATGATTGGGAACAATTAAAGGAAGAAATCCTCGATAAAATCCATGCGGCGCCCACAAGAAGGGATATAGCCATAGCGGCGCCGGATGTAAAAGCAAAAGAAAAAATATCCCGGGATGTTCTGGAGAAGTTAATAGATCTGGGTGAAGAAAAAGAGAGGATCATCTCCCTTCCTTCCCTTAAAGAAATCAAAAAACAGGCCCTCCTGAAGATCGAAAAAGAGGTGATAGAGGAAGTTTTAAAAAGAACAAACTGGAATAAAAAAATGGCCGCACGACATCTTAAGATCAGTTATAAGGCCCTGCTCTATAAAATAAAGGAGGCGGACATAAAAAAACCGCCCGATTTAGACAAGGAAAGAAAATGAGACAGTATTCACTATAAGACTTGCAGGTGAGAAAAATATTTCCACTACCAGGAGAAAAAACTTCCACAATAAGTTTACCAGTATTTCCATTTACGCCTTAAACGTTTCTGCCCGGGATTTACACATATAATTAAATCATTCATAATATCCAACAGTTATTAATTGTCTATGGCCTATGAAAGTTCTGGCACCTTTTTTGCTCAATATTGGAAGCGTTCAAAATAACTATGTCAGCGGCACTCTTATGTTAAGTTTAGTCCGGGCTTAAAGAAAGTGGTGTTAATATGCACTTAGATGGTGAAAGAAGAAGACATTTTCGTATCCCGTTACGGCTTCCCGTCCGTCACCGTGTTGCCGGCAGAGATTTTGAAGACAGTATTGCCTTAGATATTCATCAAAACGGGGTATTTATTCTATCGGAAGAACTACCGGACGTTGGAACCGCCATAAATCTGAATTTTACCATTCCGGAAACGGACCAGTTAGTCAGAGTCAAAGGCGACGTACGCTGGGTCATTGATCGTCAACCCAATCATGAATCCGGTATGGGCGTTAAATTTGAAAAACCCGTATCCTTTGTAATGCCCATAAAATTAGTCTCACAATATATGGATAATAACCTGGCGGCATTTGTTGATTATGCCCGGCATCCATTTTACCCTGAGATTCAACAACTCAAAAATCTGAACAACCACGTCATTAACTCGGTAAATAATGGGGTTATTATATTAGACGAGGAATTTGTAATCAGAAATTACAATCCAAAGCAATGTGCTGCATTCATACCGGAAAAGCAAAAAGTAATCGGCCGACCCATCTGGGAGGTGAACAAGCTATTTAATTTACGGTATCAGGAAAAGACATTTAAAGACATATTGCAGGAAGTCTTGGGTGGTAAGAGCTATAGAATTAAAAATGTTTCTTATGAACCACCTCTAAAAGAATCAAATAATAACTATTTAGACTTAGAACTAAGGTCTGTTATTGAAGCTAGTGGAGCTGTTTCAGGTATAATAATCGTAATCCAGGACGTTTCAAAGGAAAGGCAATGGTCCTTACGGGAAAAAGAGCTTGAATCACTCCTTATTGAACAATCCAGACATTCTTCCGTCGGGTTAATAATAAAAGGGTTATTGAATAATATGGTTAACCCCCTTTCTTCCATACAAGGCAGACTTGAACTGTTAAATCTCGAGATGCAAGCCGGTAAAAATAACTTGGCAGATTCTTCTCATAGCGCTCAAGGGATAGACAAACTTGATAAGTATATAGAAGGGCTGAGGATGATCGGTCATAATGTACAAATCCTCTCTGATCTATGTCGTAATTTCATGACCAGGATAAAGAAAGAGCAGGACACGATGCCCCGGCTTCTTAATCTGAATGATATTATTATGAACGAGATTATGTTCCTGGAAGCAAACCAGAAATTCAGGTATGAAATTAACAAAAAGTTGGCCCTGGCAAAAGACCTTCCCTTTATATGGGGGGCTTATATCGATTTTTCACAACTTATTTTCAATCTCTTAGACTATTGCATCAAGGCCATGAACCTTTCTGATAAAAAGGAGCTTTTTATTTCCACCGGATTTGAAAATAATATGATTTGTCTGGATATAAGACATTCGGGTACGGCCTCAATGCAAGCACCACAAAACAATTTTCTGCTATGCCTTCTTAATCTTTTAAGAAAAAAATACAATTTCGACCTATCCGTCCAGGAACAATATAGCAACACCATATTTTCTTTACGTATCCCGGTTTCTGAAAATTAAAAAGGCAATCCCAGTAATCATTAGTCCTAAGTCGATAGTCAGCAGTCAGAAAAAGAGTGATGGGGCATGGTTCATAGCTGAAAGCTGATCGCTGAGAGCTGCTAACTGACCATATGATCGAAATCGATGGCTCTTATGGAGAGGGAGGCGGGCAGATATTACGGACCGCTCTAAGTCTATCCTGTCTCCTCCAGAAGCCCTTCCGCATCTATAACATCCGCGCTAACAGAAAAAATTCCGGTCTGCGCCCGCAGCATCTGGCCGGTGTAAGGGCAGCAAAGGCGATCAGCCAGGCAGCAGTTGACGGCGCTACCATCGGTTCAACCACCCTCGCCTTTCGGCCTGTTACACTAAAAGGCGGCAAATATCTCTTTGATGTGGCCGAAGAAAGAGGAAGCGCCGGATCCGTCTCTCTGGTCTTTCAAACCATATCACTTCCATTAGCTTTTGCAGGCGAGCCTTCCGATGTGACCATAAAAGGCGGTACTCATGTGCCCTGGAGTCCGCCCTTTCACTACCTGGCCGGAGTATTTATCCCTACTATAGAGGGAATGGGCATGGTGGTAGATGCCCATCTTGAACGATGGGGTTGGTATCCTATGGGCGAAGGCATCGTCCATTTCTCCATAAAGCCGGTTACCCGGCTGAAGGGCATATCTAAAACCGACAAGCTGCAACCCGAAGAGGTGACCGCAATATCAGCAGCTTCCAATCTGCCGGAGCACATCATAACCCGACAAAAGAGACAATTGTTTAAGAGAATTTTCGAAGATACGCCGCGGCGTGCCGCTGAGGGGATAACAGCCTCCTGTGAAGAGATTACGGCGCCTTCTATTGGTCAGGGGACTTTTGTGTTCTTAAGGGTTCGGGGAGGCGATTCCTATGCCGGTTTTTCGGCCTTAGGGGCCAGAGGGAAACGGGCGGAGGAAGTAGCCGATGAGGCTGCCGCTCTATTCCTCTCCTTTTTGGATAGTCAGGCGGCCGTAGATAGACACCTGGCCGATCAGCTCATTCCCTATATGGCCTTGGCTGATGGGAAAAGCAAAATATTTACCGCGGAGATAACCTTACACCTCATGACCAATATATGGGTTGTTGAACAGTTTACCCAGGCCAGATTCCATGCAGAAGGCAAGCTTGGCAACCCTGGCATCGTAACATGCCTTCCAGAATTAAGAGCTAAAAGCTGAAGGCTGATAGCTGATAGCTTATTTTATGCCTGCCAGGGCCTTTTCCGCCTCTCTAGCCTCCGGGAAGGCACGACTTATACTGAGGGCCTTGGCCAACTCTGCCTTAGCCTTAGTCTTATCTCCTTTCTTTAGATAGGCCATGCCTAAGTGATAATGGATGCTAGGATGATTAGGAATCTTTTTAATGGCATCTTCAAACTCTCTTATAGCCCTGTCAACAATGTTTTTCTTATAGTAGATCCATCCCAGGGTATCAGCGATGCCCGGGTCTTCAGGGTTCTGTTCCTTGGCCATTTGGGCCAGGGTAAGGGCTTCGTCTATGTTTCCGCCATGTTCCGTCAGGTTACAGGCCAGGTTATTTGCCGCCGGGGAAAATTTCGGATTGGTTTTTAAGATTTCCCGATATTCTTTTTGGGCAGCCTCGTATTTACCCTGGGATTCATATAAGACCCCCAGACTCATGCGTGCGGTTATAGCCTTTGGATTCCTTTTTATGGCCTCCTGAAACTCTGCCACGGCCTTATCCGTGCGTTTTGTGGCTGCATACAGCCTGCCCAGGGCCATATACGGAGAGACAAAGTCAGGACTGATACTGATTGCCTTCTTGTAGTTTACTTCCGCAAGATCAACCTTCTGATCCGCCAAGTGGAGATTGCCGAGCAGGTTATAGATAAAAGGATTGTTGGGGGAACGTTTAAGCTGTTCTTCCGCCCGCGTTATGGCCTTTTTTATATCTCTCCCCGCCACGTGAATAGAAACCACCTGGCTCAAGGCATCAATAAGATGGGGATTTAACTTTAAGGCGTCTTCAAACTCATTTAACGCCGGATTATTCTGGCCCATCACACGGTAAGCTATACCCAGACGATAATAACCTGCCGGTGACTTGGGAGCTATGTTCTTGGCCTCCTGATATTCCTTTTGCGCCTCCTTGACCTTTTTTTGCCCCATATAACTGTCTCCAAGGAGGAGCCTGGCCTGGAGATTTCCGGGCTGAACCTTAATTACTTCCTGCAGTTCCTTTTGTGCGGCGTCAACGGCCCGTTCTCCCAGATAGATCTCGGCCAGCAGCAATCTTGCCTTTGTGAGGCCCGGCGACTGCTTAACGACCTCGACCAAGCTGTTTTTAGCGAGCTGGGTCTCACCTTTCCCGATATGGGCCAGGGCCTTATAATAGCGGACGTCCTGAAGACGCGGCTCCTCTTTAAGAATCCCATCAAATTCGGTCAGGGCGTCGGTAAAATCTCTCTTCTTGAGATAAATCCGGCCCTTAAGTACCCGGGCCGGGGTGTTCTTTTCGTTTTCGTCAAGGATATCTTCCAGTTCTTTTTCGGCCTCTTTTATCTTTCCGAAGTCATAATAGAGCATGGCTATGGCATTTTTGATATTCAAATCATCAGCTTTGGCCTCCGAAGCCTTTTTGAACTCGGCAAGGGCCGGTTCAAACTTATTCTGTAAGGCATAATATCGCCCCAGGACCATAAAAGGCTTTGGGTCTTTGGGATCGAGCTGCGAGGCCTTTTTAAAGGTACCCTCAGCCTCTGCCGGCCTGCGTGTTGCTATATAGAAATTGCCCAGTATAATGTAATAGTCTGCTTTTTTGGGGTTTAAGGAGATGATCTTTTTCAATTCGGCTTCTGCCTGGTCAATCCGTCCGGTACGGGCATAAAAATCAGCCAGCGTGAGCCGGGGGCCGGGCGCCTTCTCATCTGCCGCCATTGCCTTTTTAAGGTATTCCTCCGCGAGATCTAATTTCTTCTGCCCTGCATAAATCCTGGCCAGTAATATGTAGGCCGGGGACTGTTTAGGATCGAGAGCAATAATTTTATTCAGGGTGGCAATAGTTTCGTCGGGTTTACCTTCTGCCAATAGAATGTTGCCTGACAGATAGAGGGCATCAATATTGTCAGGCTCTTTTTTTAAGACTAAGGCGGCCTTTTCTTTTGCCTCCGGTAGCTTTCGGCCTAACATGTATAGATTTCCAAGTTTAATCTGGGCATCGTATAGCTCAGGATTAAGTTCCGCCGTTCGGCTTAGTTCTCCAAATGCACCCCTTAGATTCCCCTTTTTGAGATAAGCAAGGCCTAATTTATGGTGCCCATCCACATATTTGGGATCGATCTGAAGGGCATTTTTAAACTCAATAATGGCCTCATCCAGCTTATTTTCCTTAACCAACTCCATGCCCTTTTTATAATGTTTGGCCTTCTTTTCCTCTGGAGTGCTGCAACCGACACAAATCAGCATCATTACTGCAACCAGGGAAAACCAAAACCTTTTTGTCCTCATGGGATTCTCCTTATCAGACTTGAGCTTTCAGCTATCAGCGATCAGCTATCAGCCATGAGCGATGAGTTATCAGACATCCGTTGTCCGCTGCCGCAGTATCTCAAAGAGAACCACGGCTCCGGCCACCGCGGCATTAAGGGAAGAGACCTTCCCTAACATGGGGACAGAGACCATTAGATCACAATGCCTTCTGACCAAAGGACGCATGCCTTTTGCCTCGCTGCCGATAACCAAGGCCACATTAGTTTTAAGATCGGTCTCATAAATCGTCTTATCGGCCTCCGCGGCCGTGCCGATAACCCAATATCCGGCCTCTTTTAATCTCTCGAGTGCCCTTACAATATTTGTAACCCTAGCCACAGGTACATAAGTGAGCGCGCCGGCGGCCACCTTTTCTACTGTCCCGGTGACCTGTGCAGACCGGTCCTTAGGAATTACAATGCCCTGAACCCCGGCAGCGTGTCCGCTTCTTATTAATGAGCCAAGGTTCTGGGGATCAACTATCCCGTCCAACACCAATATCAGTCCGTATGTCGTAGTAGCGACATAACTTAATATATCTTCTAAGGTTTTGTAACTAACTTCTTGAATATATGCGACTATACCCTGATGATGGCTATGGCCGACAATGTGTTCCAGTACCTCTTCCTTCTCAAACTGTACGCTAACTGACAGCGAACGGGCCAGATATATGATGGCCTGCCTGGCCTTTCCCTGACCGCCGTACTTAACCAGGATCTTTTGGACTAATTCCGGATTGTTTTTGAGCTTTTCTTGGACCGGGTGTATTCCCCATATCAGATCAGGCATCATCTACCCGCTAAACGCTATACGCTGATTGACAACCAGTTAAGTGAAGGAATGATGCGGGAGCGGCGGCAACGTTCGGCCTGGACTATAGCTGTAAAATTATGAACTGCCTCGTCCAGGTCATCATTTATGATAACGTAATCATATTCCCGGACAGCCCTTACCTCTCTGCGGGCATTGGCCATGCGCAGTTTTAAGGCCTCTTCGTCATCGCTCTGTCTTTTCCTGAGCCGTTCCTCCAGAACCTCCCAGGAGGGAGGCAAAATAAATATGAGTATGGCCTCAGATAGTTGATCCCGTACCTGCCTTGCGCCCTGGACATCTATGTCCAGTAGGATGTCTTTCCCTGATCCCCGACATTCACTTATCTGTCTTTTAGCCGTTCCATAGTAGTTGTTATGTACAAGGGCCCACTCCAGAAAATCTTTGCGTTCCCTCATGCGAAGAAATTCATCTTCGGAGACAAAGAAATAATCAACCCCGTCCTTTTCGCCGTAACGCGGCGGACGGGTGGTATGTGAGATAGAATAGGCCAGATCCGGTATAGACTCCAGGACCCGATGGCATACCGTGGTCTTTCCGGCCCCGGAAGGCGCAGAAATTACGAACAAACTACCTTTTCCCGGCACTATTTTTCTTTCACCTCTTCTTCCTTGTAAATATCGCTCGTAAAACGCTGGGCAATAGTCTCGGCCTGGATTGCGGAGAGGATAATATGGTTGCTGTCCGTAACGATAATAGAACGCGTCCTCCTCCCTTGGGTAGCATCAATCAGCAGCTTACTTCCTTTGGCCTCTTCCTTTAATCTCTTCATCGGCGCTGAACTTGGGTTGACAATGGCGATT
The DNA here is from genome assembly GCA_031082315.1 of Thermodesulfobacteriota bacterium. Taxonomy (NCBI): domain Bacteria; kingdom Pseudomonadati; phylum Thermodesulfobacteriota; species Thermodesulfobacteriota bacterium. The sequence continues at coordinate 123,983 of JAVHLC010000007.1, read as the reverse complement.
ATCCTGTCCATCACCACGGAATTGCCAAAACCTATATTAAGCAATCTTGACTCTATAGTCTTACTCACTTTTTAATGACTCCCTTTGTCGGTTGATTATTTTTTATTCGTGCTAGCCACTAAGGCACAAAGGCACTAAGATGAATAATTTTCTTCTCTGTGTCTTGGTGACTTGGTGGCGGATTAGGTACTTTTACTCTACATTTTGCACCTGTTCCCGCATCTTTTCCAGTTCACATTTGATATCCACAACCTTATGGGAAATAAACGCATCTCCGGCCTTTGAACCCATGGTATTGGCCTCACGGTGCATTTCCTGGATAAGGAAATCAAGTTTTCTGCCTATAGCTCCATCGGTATCCGTTAATCCCCTGAATTGATCGAAATGACTTCTTATACGGACCAGTTCCTCGGTCACGTCAGCACGGTCCGCCATAATGGCTACCTCCTGGGCAAGACGCATTGGGTCAACCTCTATATCCTCTAAAAGGGTTTTAATTCTCTCCTGCAGCTTGTCCCTGCACACCTTTATTACCTCAGGGATGCGATTCTGTATATCATTAACCAAAGAAGAAAGGAGGTCAAGTCGTTTTATAAGATCGGCATGAAGCGCCCTACCCTCCTCTATCCTCATTTGTTCCATAGAACTCATACCTTCGACAAGGATTAGTTCTATAATCTTCCAATCTTTTTCCACGTCTATCTCTTCCTCTTTTATCAAAATAATATCCTTAAGGGAAGCCATAAGGGAGAGTTCTATCTCCCCCTTAAGGTCGAATTGCTCCTTCAGGCGGCCTAGAATCTTGTGATAGGCAGTAGCCAATCCCGTGTCCAACTCGAGGTTCTGTACCCTTGTCGCGTCGCCATTAACCTGGAGCATAATTTCTATTCTGCCCCGGGAAAATTGTGAGGCTATCTTTTTCCTGATCCGTTCTTCGATGAGTGTGTATTTTTTGGGGAGCCGTAAACTGATATCTAAATATCTATGGTTTACCGACTTCATTTCGATAGTCAGTAGTCCGCACGGCAGTTCACCATTGGCCCGGCCAAAGGCCGTCATACTTTTAAGCACTATTTACTCCTTGCTATCAGCTTTCAGCGTTCAGCAGTCAGCTTTATTTGACTCCCGGACTTTGACTTTTGTTTTCTGATAGCTGACCGCTGATTGCTGAGGGCTATTTTAACTGAAAAAGATATTTTCGCCGGATTTGTTCCATGATCGTCCTCACCTTCTGACTGGCATAATCCGGATATGTCCAGGGCAGGGTCTGGAACTCGCCCTTACTGTAGATGAGGGTGAGATCACCATAAATCCCCTTGCCCAGGTAAATACGATGGGTATAGTTCTTACCCGTGGCCAGAATCAACCTTTCGGCCACTATGTACCCCGGATCAATATTTACCTGTCGCCTGCCTTCCAGGGCCCCTTCCATCTCCGCGGCATTGGTCTCATGTTTAAGGTCTGGCAGGAGATAAGGGTCTATCAGCTTTTCAAAGGCGGCAAACCGCCGCACAAGAGGAGCGCCCAGCTCTGTGTTATAATAATCCGTCTGATCAAAGGGCAAAACTTCGCTTATAAAGTCCACATCGCCCCATCGGTCGGCCAAGTCCTTTATAGTCTCATTAATCAAGGCTTCGTCCTTAGCTATAATGCTCACCAAAAGTTTGGCTGGAGGGGAAGGTTTTGGCTTGCTCATAATAATTTTATAGCTGTCAGCTATCAGCGATCAGCTACTCAGCCTGCTGACGGCTGAGTAGCTCAATGGCATTTATTAATTCCACCGCCCGTACAGTAGCCGTGCCAATTTTTCCTACCACGATGCCGGCGGCAAAATTGGCCAGGGTGGCTGCCTCGCGCAGGGTAAGGCCGGCAGCAAGTCCCATGGTCATAGTAGCAATCACCGTGTCCCCAGCCCCCGTGACATCATAAACCTCTTTGGCCACCGTGGGGATGAAATACATTCCCTGCCCTTTCTCGATAAGCGCCATGCCGGCCTCTCCACGAGTAACGAGGACGGCCTTGCATTGGACCAGCTTCCTCAGTTTTTCCCCGGCCCGGGCCAGTGATTCGTCTGAATCAATTCTAATACCCGTTATGCTTTCCGCCTCAAGCTGGTTCGGGGTAAAAATAGTCACCCCCTTGAAGAGGCGCATATCCCGCACCTTGGGATCTACGGCCCAGATAACCTTATTTTTGGACAGAAGGGGCCTTAAGCCATCCATCAACTTCGGACAAACCACTCCCTTGGCGTAATCTGAAATTATAACGGCAGAGGTATCGGTGAGGCTGTCGCGGACACAGGATAAAATATTTTCGATACTCTCTTCTGCTATTTTGCCCCGGTTCTCCCGGTCAAAACGCACTACCTGCTGTCCATGGGCTACGATACGTGTTTTGACGGTAGTCGGCCTTGATTCCTCAACCACGATGCCCTCGGCGGGACAGCCAAGCTTCCGTAGTTCTCTGACCACGCGGCGTCCCATCTCATCCCTGCCTACGACCGCACAAAGAGAGGCCCGTGCGCCGAGCGAGCAGATATTGTGCACTACGTTTCCCGCCCCTCCCAGCATCCGGGACTCATCCCTTACATCAACCACCGGTATCGGCGCCTCAGGAGAGATGCGGGATACCTTGCCCCATATAAACTCGTCCATCATGACATCGCCGATGACCATGATCTTTACGGCGTGAAAATGGTTAACGGCTTCCTTCAATTTTTCTTTATCAAGGCCTGTCATATCTCTAACCTAACTTTGAACGTTATATTAAGTCTTGACGGGTAACATACCATTATCCGGACCGGGAAGCAATAATATGCGCATGTTCAAATCAGCCCCATTAACCTAAATATCCGCTCGAACCTCATTTCCCATGTATGTTCATGGCGGGCGCGCTGGTATCCGCTCTTTCTTATGGCCTCGGCCTTTTCAGGATTGGAGAGAAGGTCTTGAATTTTTAAAACAAGATCTTCAAAGCCGGTATATGTCATAATATCTGTGTCCAAGTCATAGAATTGCTCCAGTTCCCGGTTATACTCGGTTAAATACAGCCCACCGCTCATGGGAATCTCAAAATCCCTCCCTTTAAGGCAGTAGGTATCCTTATGGCCCACTACGCCGCCAAATCCGAGGTTTATCTTGCTTCTTGAATACATGCGCACCATGTCTTCCGTGGATAGCGGGCCATTTGGCCAACCATATCCATACGCTTCGACGCGTATGCCGTGAAGCGTGAGTTTGCGAATAAGTTCCGGGCGGTTTCCATAACATTGCCCAACGAAGGACACATCAATGGTTTTATCTACGTCATATGGTTTGTGGATTTCAGGATTTGCCCCTTCCGGAAGATAAACAGGAAGAGCGCCTTCCACACAATACTTTTTCAGCGCATCCTCGGTGCTTGTCCAGCAAAGGTCGAAATAACGGCAAATGTCCCGGGAACCCATGGCCTGGCCCTGTCTGATTTTCCCCACAAAATGTTCCTTGTCATTCAGAGCGAGATTAAGCATGGGAACGCCAAAGGCCCTTAGTGCCTGCATGGTCTCCGGTGCCACCAGTTCTCCGGAAAGATAAGCGAAGATTACATCGATATCATCTTCTTTAACCCATCGCCCTACGCGATTAACGAGATCCTCGTTCATCTCTGCTTTTACCGAGTTGTGCCAGTCCTTTTGCTGATGGTTGAATTGCTCAAACCAGTCGTAATGTTGAACGGAGCCGAATTTTTCAAGGGCGGGCTTCAGGGATTCATTTTCCCAGTTATAGTGATGATAAATGGCAAGGATGTGCAAGTCGCCCTTTGGTTTCGGTTTTAAATGGGGAATTTTTTGTTTTATGGTCTGTTGGATAGTTCGGTCATCAGGTATGGCAAGATGGCGTGATGCAACTAGCGAATTATAGTGGTCGAATTCCCGCTCCAGACTCTTTTTGTTTTTCCAGGCCCTGAATTGTTTTCGATATTTCTTAAACGGATCATTCACGATCATCGTGAATCCTGAATTTTTCTTATAGTATAAAGCCTTGGCCCCTTTGATTTATCTTCACGATCATTCATCATATTTAAGACATGCCCGGCATCAATAGCTGGTATAGCAAACCGTTGAGCTACGTCAACACATACTAAAAGGGCGCCAGCACCCGCTCCAACTAGACAAATATTCGTATCTGATGGTAGTTGTTTTAGAATATCTTCTCTCATCTTTTCCCATTGCGTTGCGACATAGGCATCGGGGAGTTCTATAAAGGCAATTTCCGGACAACTCGAAAATCGATCAAACCATTGAATGCACGAATTCATATTACATTCTGAACTCAGGATACATACCTTTTTATGATTAACGAGACGGGCAAAATCCTCAGAGGTAAGATAGGCATAGACTATATAAAATGGCAGATAATTGTCACCGGTCAGCTCGATGTGGTTCTGGTAGAGAAAATTCACGAATGTTGAGGCTGAACCACCTTGTTTGGACTTACGTAAGAACGAGAAAAATCCTTTTGCTTCTTGATGCATATTCCCCGGGAAAATTAAGGGGGCAAACTTTCCCAATCCAGCAAGCGTTTTCAGCGCCTCAAGATGTGAAGGCATTGCCTTTTTGATAGCCCGAACAGATTCTGCCTGTTGATAAAGGCCGTTACAACTCAGGTCATAATTGTAGAATGCATATTCTCCGTCAGCAAAGCGAACAACAGGTCTTCCCTTCTTGTGCAACATGCTTTGTTCAATCAGCTTGTGCAAGATATCCAAATAATGATCACCGCATGATACGTCCTGATGAAAGAGGCATGTTTCTTGGTCTAATACCGCGTACCCGAATTCCTTAAGTATGGGTGTGTTGTCGATATCTTTTACCAGAAGTCTGTTAAATCGGTATATTTGACTTGTTATCATGCGATCTAGATGACAAGTTTTCTTCATAAAACTATTCCTAAGATAAGTTACTCCTTTTGTGCGACAACGGCATAACTATTACCGGAAAACCCCTTTGCAATTAATCGGGCAAAGAGATTTATACCAGGAATCTGTTTGAGTTTGTTTTTGATATACTCCGAATGATAGTTCTTTGTACGGATAATTTTAAACCCATGTTTTGACAGCATGGTTTTTAACGCTTTTGGGGTAAAATGATAAAGATGGTAAGGAATAGACCAACCCGGCCACTCAGCCCAGGTCTTTTTTGCATCTGTTCCTTCATAATTGGGGACATCGACAATCATAAGCCCACTTGGTTTTAACCACACCCAGGCTTTTTTCAGGTAATCCTCTGGGTTAGGGGTATGCTCCAAAAAGTGCCACATCGTAATCATATCGACCGATTGGTCTTCAAAGTCGATTTCGGCAATAGATCCTATCCTTACTGGTATTTTAAGTTCATCCATTATGTAGGAGGCTGCATAATCAGAAATATCTACCCCCTCTACGTCATATCCATACATACGAGAGGCATACAAAAAATAGCCCATGCCGCATCCGATATCGACAAGCCGGCCATTTTTTTTTAATGAACGAAAAAACTTGATCCGATGGTCTTCCTGGGAAATACGGCGTCTCATTTCAAGCGAGTTAACTTGTAGACCTTTGTCATAATGGCTTTGGAAATAACTTTCTTTATAAAGCTGATTTAATTCTGTTGGATCTGGGCGAGGATCAAGAAAGCCTAACCCGCAATTATCACATTTGAAGGCAGTCCAATCTCCCTTTCGAATCAGAACAGATCGATTTGGACTGTTGCATAGGATGCAGTTTGAAGGGGCTGATTCCATAATTTTCCTACCTTGGTAATTGATGTACAACGTTCTTTATTGTATGATAAATAACTCGATATTTAATCAGTTTTTCCTTTGCCCTTGCCTTGTCTTTCATAAAAGGAATCGTTAGATTCAGCGTTGCTATCCTCCAGCAGGCTTTTACTAAATGTGCTCTGCTGATTTTCTCGATTGTTTCAGGAAGATAATGCTTTTTATAAAAGACATATTCTGCAATAATTTTTTTTCTCCATGTATCTGAAGATGCGAAGTTTCGTTCACTCCGTCCTCCTAAGTGAACGACCACAGCAGAATCATTATACCCAATCTCATATCCTAACTTTCGAATTCTTAGACACATATCCTGATCCTCGCCGTAAAGAAAGAAATCTTCATCAAATCCACCGATTTTTTTTATTATTTCTGAACGTGCTATCATGCTTGCACCCAGAACACAGGCGATAGAACCTGTTAGTCCGGATAGCTCATTGGTGGTGTATTTCTCTCCCGGATATCTGTAAGATATGGATTCTTGTAACGTCCCGTCTGGATTGATGACTTTCGTACCGGCAAGGCCAATATGAGGATTACCATCCATGAATAAAATCATCTTCTTCAAGCACTCTGGATGCGCAATCTTTGTATCTGGATTAAGGAAGAAGATGTAGCGTCCCTGGCACCGTTCCCGTGCTTGGTTATTGGCTGCAGCAAATCCCTTATTTTCGGTATTCGCAATGAGATGGACTGATGGATAATTATTTTTGATGAAAATAGCACTTCCATCGTTTGAAGCATTATCAACAACAAATATTTCTCTGCTACAATCTTTAAACGCCTCAATTGAATCAAGGCAGTCGCCAATCAAGTCAACTGTGTTATAAGAGACAATGATGATAGATATTTCTAATTTTTTATAACCAGCCATCCCATGTAGTTTTAAATAGTTAATCTATTGCCCCTTCATGAATCCGTATTATGTCATCTTTGACATCAAAAATTGAGTTCGAGTACTTTTCCCCCACAAACTCTCTGAGTTGAGACAAGGTAGGATAACCATTTTGTCCGATAAAGCTTCTTGCATCATCAATTAAGATGACATGGTTCTTAATAGGATGGCTGAAAATATATTGCAATTCTTTCATGATTGGTGTGTCTAAATCTCCCCTACCAGTCTCTCCTCCCGAATAATGAGCATCAAGCCAAAACAGAGCCGGCTCTTTAATATTGCTTAAAATTTTTGGTAAAATATATCCACTATCAGCATGATACAGACAAATATGATTATGACCCACAAACTTTTTAACTGCGTTTTGATACAAAGGTTTATATACTTCTATAGAGTGTATAGATGCAAAGTGATTCCTCATCGACTCAACCATATCTCCATAATACGTTCCAGTTTCTATCATAATTCTAATCTTGAACCTATCCGCATATTTTTTTACTACCCATTGCTTCACTAAATGGGGAGGGGGTATGGGTCTTCCTTTAATTATCCAAAACAATCTATCCCATACTTTAGCAGGCAAGATTCTTTTTATCTCTCGTTTAAAATTTCTATAACCCACTTAATACATCTCCTCTTCATATACCTTCAAGACCCTATCCACTGCCACTTCCCATGTTTTATGGAGCGCTGTTTTGAAGGCTTCCTTACCCATTTTGGACCTAACTTCCTCATTAAACATCAAGGCAATCCTGTCAGCAATTTCACCTGCATTGTCTGTATTCTCAATAACAAATCCATTAACCCCCTCTTTCACCAGGTCCTTTGCCCCTACTTTTCCGCTAATCATGACCGGCAAAGAAGCAGACATGGCTTCGAGTACAGACATCCCAAAGGTATCAAATCTCGAAAGCATGGAAAAGATATCGCAGGCGAGATATATCCTGTCAAGGTTTTCCTTCTGGACGACTCCGGTAAAAATTACATGATCTTTGATTCCTAAATTCTGAGCAAGACGGCCGTATTTATTAGCATCACCCTTGCCCACGACCAATAATCTAAACTTTTCTGATGGATATTCCGACTTGAATTTTGCTAGTCCCATCATAAGCTTGTCGAGGCCCTTAATATCAAAATTCATGGAAACGAATAAAATCACCTTATCCGACAGACCTATGCCAAATTGTCTTTTTATCTCCTGACGGTAAAGCTGCCGATCAACCCCTTGAAATCTTTGGATATCAACACCAGGATGAATGACCTGAACTTTATCGGGATCAACCTCTCGATATTCCTGTAAGAATTTTCCCTTGCCCAAGTCGGATACGGCAAGGAATTTCCGGCATCTTTTGTTTGTGACCAGTTTTTTTTCGACCCATGCCGTTGCGCAATCAAAGAGACTCGTTTGTTTTTTGCGCACTTCACGGACCCAGATTCGGTGCGGGATACCGTGCATGGTAAATATGTCGGCATTAAATATCCTGTCATGGGCGTGGACCAAATCGAAGGCCATTTTTGATATCTTGCGGTCTGCGAAATACGCGAAACTAATCGTGGTCAGAAACTTGGGGAGACCAATAATCGGAACGCGGTGAAAGGTGATATGTTCCGAGTTTTTTTGCCATTTATTAGCAAAAACATGCACTTCAAATCGTTTATCCTGAGCAATCCTTTCAGTTAATTCAGCGGCAAAACCTTCTGCCCCACCTACTAAACCATATTTTGGGATGACAATGGCTATTTTGTGAATATTTGGTATCATGCAATTTCAAAACAAGCGCAGTAAAATGAACAATATCAACCGGGTGCCGATTTGATATCTAGTTGATTATCCGACTTCATATTAAGACGCCATAAAATGGTCATCATAGCTAAAATAGCGTAAAGCACAATCGCAGGCGGGCCACTGTGCGTGTTTTCAAACATCCCTTGGATAAAGACAGCAACGAATGCAGCCATGAGACAGCGCCCCCAACTTCTTATAAAATCGTCTTTTCCATATTTAATCTTCTTCCATCCCATTTGGATAAATGCAAATATTATATAGAGATACAGTACAAGGCCTACAAGGCCGAGTCTAACGGCCACATCAATCAATAAGTTGTGAGGAGCCTTATAAGCAATTGGTTGCCTATAGTTAGTAGGCACCCTTGCATTGTATTTGTCTAAAAGCTTTTCATCTGCATACGTTTGCATCCCAAAACCGATACCAGTGATTGGGTAATCTTTAATAACTTCGATAAAATTATAAGCTATTCCTGTTCTAGGATCGTCCCGTAATTTATTTATAATATTTTCCATGTTGAGACGGTGCCTTACAGGCAAAAACGCGATAGCGATTAAAAGAGATACAGTAAAAACCATCAATACCTTTTTATTTTTCAGAGATAATATAGTTAATGAAAAGACCATAGCAAGCAAGGTGCCGCGCGTTTGCGTTAAAAGTGTTGCCAGAGATGTTATTATTAGGCAAATAACGAGGAAGGTTTTACGATATACATTTGTTACCTGGCGGAAAAGGTATAATGACAGGATAATTGCAAATAAGGTTACAATGCCAATAATATTAATTGGGATTTCAGTAAAACCGAGACCAAGTTGGGTTGCTATATCATTTCCCAGGAAGAAGTAAAAATAAGTGATTGCCCAGGTTGAAAAAGCCGCTGCTGATAAAATTATGATCCATATTAGAACTCCGAGCCGTTTCTTAGTATTAAAAAAATTGACCAATAGATAATAGAAAGCCAGATACTTTAGTAAATGTGCATAAAAATCATGGATGCTATTTGGCTTATCAAGCGCAAAAAAGAGGCCAAAGAAACTCCAAAGAACAAACAATGTAAAAGGGATGGATAAAGGTGTCTTAAAGGAAAAAGCAGTCTTTTTAAAAACCAAAAGCAGAAGTACGATGAAAGCCGAAAGATAAAAACAAATTTCTTTTATAGTAGTTGTGTGGGGAAATGGGTTGAAGAATAGGAATATTCCCATTAACAGAGGAATACTTATGTTGAGCGAGTTAATCGCCTTCCCGTTTAATTTAAGTTTTCTTAACTGATACATGGGACTTTAAGCTATATCGTACATACAGTCCGTTTTTTGATAATTTATAATAAGAGGAGCTACGGCTCGAATACCCCGGTTATATATCATACTTTCCTATAAATTTCATTGTCTTAATGGCACCGTAGTGGTATGAAAAGTGTAAAGTACGGTCAGCTAACTTCTTATTTCTATGGATATCGTATCCATTTGGCCTGCTTACGGTCAGCGCACAGCCAGATTTGGGGAGTCACAACGCATGCGTCTCAGAATTTTCATAAAAGGCGTGCCATTTTTTGTTTTTATGAAGGGAATGCCTCTATTTTTGAAAAATTATTATGAGATCAAACGACAGGCACAACAAACAAAAATGGGTCTCCCCTTTGGGGGAATGTATCCTTGTTTAGAGGACAGGTATAAAGAAAGCGGAATCGCATCAGGACACTATTTCTATCAGGACTTGCTAGTTGCTCATAAGATATTCAAAAATAAACCAATTAAACACGTCGATATTGGCTCAAGAATAGACGGCTTTGTTGCTCATGTTGCATCGTTTAGAGAAATTGAAGTCTTTGATATTAGGGAGTTAAATAGTAATATTCAAAATATTCGCTTTAGGCGTGTCGATCTTATGGATAGAAATTTCAATTTAACAGATTACTGCGATTCAGTCTCATGTCTTCATGCGCTGGAACATTTTGGCCTCGGTAGATATGGAGATAGGTTGGACTATAATGGACACCTGTTAGGTTGGGAGAACATTTATAAGATGCTAAAAAAACGGGGGAAGCTTTATTTTTCCGTACCTATTGGTGAACAAAGGATTGAATTTAATGCCCACAGGGTTTTTTCCATAGAATATCTGTTAAACTTGCTGGGTGATAAATATAAAATCAATGCCTTTTCCTATGTAAATGATCGTGGCGATCTTATTGCAAATGCCGACTTAGAAGAAGTATCCATCAAAAACAATTTTTCGTGTCATTATGGATGTGGCATATTTGAGCTTTCCAAAACCTGATGATTTCGCAATCGCAAAAAATGGTAAGCTGCCTTGAGGGCGGTCACCTTACACCACCAAGACTCATTCCACTCCATAGGGACATTGTTACAATCTGTTCGACCAATAGCGCATGAATCATACTTCCGGGGTGAGAGTTGTGGATAATCGTTTGCAATATCACAGAGAAAGACATAATCTTCCGGTTTCATCAGGGCTGCCAGATCATTTCCCAGTATGGCCTCAGTTGTGCAATTTCCATCATAGGTCTGTACCCCTGTTTCAGCAGGAGGATAAACACGAATAGGGATTTGTTCATCATCCTGGTCTTGCTTGGGATTTATCAACGCACGCATAGCCCGTTTAAGCTTTTGGTTCCAAGATAATCGAGAATTGGGGTCCAGAGGTGTTCCTTCGACTGGTGGTGCATTCCAGCAGCGGACACGTGCATGACGGGGCAAAATATCGTGCATGTGAAACAAGGCGTTTCTCCGGTTCGTGGGCATTACATGCGTTTCAATGAACCAGCGTGCAAATGTCTCTGTATGGAGGCTATCCAGGAAATATATATCGTAATCTAATGGCCCCGGTTTTGACAACTTTCTCGCGTCCCCCACATGCAAGTTGACAAACTCTACCAATTGATGTTGTTTGAATAATTTGGCGGCAGCGTTTGCAGCTTTTGCGTCTAATTCATAGGTATCAAGTTTACCTTGGCCGTTCTTCTTAAGAGCTATCGCCATGAACATAGCTGAATAGCCTGAGGCAGTAGACATTTCCAGAATTTTGTCCGGCTTCAAGTATCGGATCAGGCAATACAGCAGTTGGCCCGAAAACCAGTCATATTGACCCGTTGTAGGAAACATAGTTTTGTTATAACGATTCTCGGACAAAAACTCTAATGCCCCTGTTTCGGAACCGAACTGCTCAATTGCCCTATGAAATAAGGTGCGGATATCTACGACAATCTCTTTCAAAGAAAAGATTTCCTCCACACGAGCCAAACAAAAATCAGAAGTATACGGTAACCTTGCTATAAGTCTTTTAATTTAATATGAATATAACTTGGGTGCATGTTTCAAAGAAACTTGACATATACATCACTCCAGAGAAATTCGCCATCCAATGAATTTACTCTCTTGTATAGCTCCTCAGGTCCTACCCAGTCTGTCAATAATAGATCCTTGATTCGCCAATCGACCTATTGATAAAAGGTAATTTCTACAATTTTTCGCGTCATAAAAAATTCCCTTGTAACTTCAAAAGATATTAAAGAAATCGGGCGGGTTAAGCCCCTTAACACTTGTTCTTCAAATCCTTCAACATCTTTTTACAGAATGCGGGGCGTCCATCTAAGCTAATTAACGTATCAAGTGTCGTGGTCGATAATTGTTTTGTCGATTATAATGACGTTTTTTGTCTTTTCCAAGCAAAAAAATCATTCTTTTAATAAGATTATATCTATGTTAAGTATTATTCGAATTCCTAAAATAATAGCCAACTTATGGACAATAAGACACCTTTCTCTGTAGCTATCATAACCAAAAACGAGGCAAATAACCTGCCCGATTGCCTCAAAAACATAGATTTTGCCGGGCAGATTGTGGTGGTGGATTTTGGGAGCACGGATGACACGGTAAAAATTGCATCAGACTTTGGGTGCGACGTATTCATCGAACCCTGGCGGGGATTTGGTCTCCAGAAACAATTCGCCATTGATAAGTGCAGAAATCGGTGGGTCCTTGTACTGGATGCAGATGAGCGAATCCCACCGGAAACCGCTCTTGCTATAAAACATATTGTTTCTAAAGATTCAGGAAGTATTGCCGGGTATAGCTTCCCCAGAAAAAACTACTTTCAGGGGCGATGGATCAGGCACTCCGGATGGTGGCCGGACCGGGTTATCAGGTTTTTTCAGAAGGATCGCGGCCAAATGTCCCCGGCAAACGTTCACGAATCCATCGTGGTCAATGGCCCTGTGCAGGACTTGGATGTGCCCATAGAGCATTACACTGAAAGTCGCCTCAGCCAGATTTTACTCAAGATCGATCATTATTCCGCCTTGGCCGCCCAAGAGGCATTTGACCAGGGCAGAAAAGCCTCGGTCTGGTCTGCTGCCCTGCGCGCAGTTCTTACATTTTTACAGGATTATTTTTTAAAATTTGGGGTCCTGGACGGCGCACAGGGATTCACCTTGGCCATTACCGATTCGGTGAATAAATTTTTTAAGTACGCCAAGTTAGCTGAATTAAATAGAGAGGGTAAGTCACGTACATATAAGGATCAATGAGTGGATTTTTTTGTCATAGGCCATCAATGGATATTTCAATCATTATCGTCAACTGGAACACGAAAGACCTGCTGCGAAACTGCCTGAACTCCATCTACGGGACAGTACAAGGTATCGCCCTTGAGATCAGCGTGGTTGACAATGCTTCTCATGATGGAAGCGTGGCCATGCTGCGCGGGGAATTCCCCCAGGTTAATGTGATAGAAAATAAAGAAAACCGGGGATTTGGGGCGGCCAATAACCAAGCTTTTGGTATTATGAAGGGTCGATATGCATTGTTGCTGAATACAGATACAGTTTTAAAAGAACATGCCGTTTATGAACTATTTTTTTTCATGGAGGCCCATCTGGAAGCGGCTATGGCCTGCGGACAACTTTTAAACGCCGATGGGAGCAAGCAGAATTCAATAGCAAATTTTCCCACCTTATTAACACTTCTTTTCAATACGCCCCTCCTCGAATACTTGTTTCCAAAGCGCTATCCAAGCAAGCGATATGATTATAAGGGGCCGATTGAGATTGATTCAGGGATTGGGGCATGTCTTATGGTGCGTAAGCAGGCCATAGATGAAGTCGGAATGTTCGATGAACGCTACTTTTTCTTTTTTGAAGAGACGGACTGGGCGTTACAGATGAAAACTGCAGGCTGGAAGATTTACCATGTCCCTTCAGCCTTTATTTATCATCTCCAGGGACAGAGTATCGGTCGGGATGTTCGTTCCCGGATCGAGTTTTATCGTTCCAGATACCAATTTTTCAAAAAATGGAAAAGTCATAGCTACTATCAACTTGTTTCTTTCGTTATCTTCGTACGTACCATCATAAATTGGTTGTTAACGTCGTTTGGGAATCTGATCACGTTTTTTACTAATAAAAAATTAAGAAATAAATGGGTAGTCAATTCAAAGCTTATACTCTGGCATTTAAACGGTTGCCCCTGAGTGGATAGATGTTTATTAAAGGTCAACCTCTTCAAAAAAGAGATACAAAAAATATCCTCATCATACAACTGGGGGATATTGGTGATGTGGTCTGGGTTACCCCGACCTTATGGGCCGTCAAAGAAAAATATCCGGACGCAAAAGTATCTATTCTTGTGTGGGAAGGTTTTGGAACAATTTTAGAGGAAGATCCGTCTCTCCATAAAATATTTGAGGTCAGGCGTTATAAAGGAAGCTTCTTTAAAAAAGCCATCGAGCAAATACGCTTTATAAGAGGCTTGCGTAAGGAACAGTTTGACCTTGTCTTTGATCTACGGGCCGGGGATCGGGGGGCAATAATGGCCTATATTACAGGCGCCCCGGTGAGAGTGTCCATGTTTTACCGTGACGTGCCCTTCTGGCGGAATATGTTATTTACCCATGTAGTCGATCCCCCGGTACCAACAAAAAAAACACTGGGAGCTGCAGAGCAATCCCTCCGTATTGTGAGAGAATTCGGCATCGATACGGAAAATATTGTCCCCAAATTGTGGGTTTCTGAAAATGTTAAAGAGCGGGCGAGGCAGATACTCGATCGCCAAAACATTCTTAACGTCAATCAACGATGGATCACACTGAATCCTTTTTCCAGGTGGCAATACAAGGAATGGGATTATGATAAATGGGTTAAAGTTATCGACTGGATATGGGATAAGTTCAAGTTTCCAACAGTCATCGTCGGCTCTCCCGAGGAAAAAGATAAGGCATCTGAATTGGTTAAAAAATGCCGCAGAAGAGTGTTTAGTCTCGCAGGCCAGACCACATTGGGTGAGTTAGCTGGAGTACTGGCCCTGAGTTTTTTACATATAGGGGTAGATAGCGCGGCTCCTCATATAGCTGCGGCTGTGGGCACTCCCACCATAACCATCTATGGTCCCTCAGACTGGAGGGACTGGGCGTCTCCAGGCGACATCCATAGAGTTATCACCCCCGATGACGACTGTGTGCCCTGTCATCAGAAAGGCTGTGATTCCATGGGGTGGAGTAAATGCCTTCATAACTTAGAAACGGATAAGGTACAAAGAGCTATTCAAAAGATGATGGATATATTAGCGTCGAGGTAGTATCTCTGAGTATAAAAAATTGTTATTGTAATTATTCGGGTTGTTTGGTTTACAGTTCACGGTTGGTTTCCTTATCTTCAACCCGTTCAATCTTCATCGCTTTCTAGCCGTGAACCTTGTAACTTTGAACGTGTGTAGTTACGTTTTATTAACTTAACAAGATGATTTTATTAAATCTTTTTTGCCTCGTCAATCAACATGACAGGTATATCGTCCTTGATCTCGTATAGGAGTTTACACTTATCACAGATCAATCCGTCTTTCGACTCGTTCAATCTGACATCGCCCTTACATTTAGGACAGGCCAAAATCTCTAAAAGTTCCTTGCTAATCATGGTAACTCCTTAATTGGACGTCCGCCTGAGCGGACTGGTACACGCAGAAAAATATTTGTCAAGTTGCCTTTTCCAGAAAAAAACATAACAAAATTTATTATAATCTCCCCAACTATATTTTCAGTCCTTTGGCAATAGGTTGATCCTGTTCCATATCACCTGCAAAACCTCTTCCACCTCGATTGTACTCATGCATCTCGGATCGGTACACTTTTTTTTGAAGCAGGGACTACAGGGCAGCTCCTTGCGAATAACCACATGGCCATCCCCAAATGGTCCCGTTCTCCAGGGGGCGGTAGGGCCAAAAAGGGCTACTACCGGTGTCCCTACGGCGGCCGCAATGTGCATAGGTCCGGTGTCCGTCGTCACCATCACCCGACTGAGGCTGTAGAGATGAGCCAGCTCCCTTAAGTTGGTTCGTCCGCAAAGATTAACCGCCCTCTCCTGCATCTGTTCCATAATTGACTGAATCGCAGCGTCATCTTCCTTGCCACCGGTAAAAATAACCGGGAGCTTAAGTTCCTTTATACAATGATCAGCCAGCAGGGCAAACCTTTTTTTATCCCAGAGCTTGCTGTCCCACTTGGCTATAGGGTTAATGGCCATAAAAGGCCCCGCGATCCTCTCATTTTCTAATATCTGTCTTGCGGAATGCCTATCAGCATCTGAGATGGAAATCGGAAAGTAATAACCATTTGGCCGCGCTCCAAGGTATCTTGCCAGGTTCATGTAACGCAGAATAGCATGTTCTTCGATATCATACGGAGGAACCTTTTCGTTCAAAAAAATAGAACTGCCTTCATCTCCCCGGGCATAGCCGATTTTTCGCTTGCCCCGGGCGAGAAAGATCAATAGCCCGCTCTTTAAAAGGGCGTGCAGGTCGAGAACAATATCGTATTCAGTATCTCTTAGTTCATGAATGAAGGATTTTATCTCGCTTATAGCCCTTTTTCTATTACCTGCGTGGCCGAGGGCCTTAAGCCAGCTTTTGCGTTTTGACACAATAAGGCGATCCAGCAAAGGATGGCCTTCGAGTAAACTGGAGGCGGCTTCCTCTACCAGCCAGGCAATGTGGGCCGAGGGAAATCTCTGGCGCAACGCGTAGAGGACAGGCAGGGAATGAACTACGTCGCCGATAGCGCTTAGTTTAACAATAAGAATCTTCATATCTCACCGCAAAGGCGCAAAGACCGCGAAGATAACATATTGTTATCAAAGAAAAAACTTTGCGTCCTTGGCGGCTCTGCGGTGAATACTTTCTTATCTTCTTCTTTTATCACTTCAGGTCCTTCTTTGCGTCTTTGCGGTGAGATGATATGTCCTGGAGTATCCACCGGGCTGCTTCATAAAGGTCTTCGGCCACAAAATCCGGCCTTATAGGACTTGAGTCGCCCTGATACATCAACTCCCCTCTGCCGTAACCGGTCAGTACCAGGATGCCTTTGGCCCCGGCATTATGGGCAAGCTCGATGTCCAGAAAGCGGTCGCCCACCACATAAGATTTCGAGAGATCAATAGCCAACTCTTGAGCCGCTTTTTTTAACAGGCCGGCTCTGGGCTTGCGACAATCGCAGGCCACCCGGTAAGAAGGAACAACGGCCTCGCGGTGATGCGGGCAGTAATAAATCCCATCGAGGCGCGCATCCTGTTCTTTCAGGATATCTATCATCTTGTCATTTACCGCGCCGATCAACTCCTCCGGGAAATATCCCCGGGCCGGGCCGGACTGATTGGTAGCCACAACTACCTTTAATCCGCTATTGTTTAAGAGCCTTATGGCCTCAGCCGCATGCGGGAGGATATGAAACCGCAAAAGGTGATTAATATATCCCATCTCTTCATTAATAGTCCCGTCCCGATCCAGAAAGACACCAATATTCAATTTCTATACTCCTCGTAATAGTCCACCGCAAAGGCGCAAAGAACGCAAAGTATTCCAATCTTGACGGCTTCGTAAAAAAGCCTTTTTCACTGCTGAGCACTTATTTTTCGTTGTCCGTAGTCCGTTGCAACAGGCTACTAACTATTGACTACTGAATGTTATCTCAGCGTTCTCGGCGAGCACCGCGGTAAATTTTACTTTTTGCGAAATCATCAAAATTGGTCAATAAGGATAGCGTGGCCTCATAGACCTCCTCCGTTGTAATTTCCTTCATGCAGCGAAAGTCTGCCGGACAGACCGTTTTCAGGCAAGGGCTGCAATCTATATCCTTACGCACGATCACGGCCCGGTCTGAAAATGGCCCGGTAGTCACCGGATTGGTAGAGCCGAAGATGGCCACCAGGGGAATATGCTGGGCTGCGGCTACGTGCATCAGGCCTGAATCGTTGGTAATGAAGACCCGGCAACAGGCCATCAAGGCCATGGCCTGGCCCAGGGTGGTCTTCCCGGCCATATTGATCACGCGCCCCGATGCCGCGGCTAAGGCCCCCTCCCCTACTTTTCTATCCGCATTAGTCCCGAAAATGACTACCCTGGCATCCGCCTGTCTTGTAAGCATCCCGGCCAATTCTACAAAACGTTCCGGCAGCCACCTTTTGGCCGGGCCATAGGATGCTCCGGGATTGATGCCGATCAGTTTATTATCATCTGAAAATCCCCCTGTATCCCCCTTTTCCAAAGGGGGACTTAACGTATCTCCCCCCTTAGTAAAGGGGGGGGAGGGGGGATTAGTTTCATTGTTCTTTGTGTTGCCATGCGACATGTGTGTTTCATTTTTCACACCCGCATCGAGGAGCGCCTTCTGTGCCCAGGCCATATCATCAGGCGCTGGTTTTAAAAAGAGCTGCGGCTTTTGCTCCACCTCCAGGCCCAGACCTTCCAGCATACGTAAGTAGTAATAGACCTGATGTATCTTCTTTGTCTTTTTTTTCAGGGGGACGCCATGTGTCAGGAGAAGACTCCTTGCATCCGTATTATAACCGGCACGTCTGGGGATGCGCGCCAGATAGGCCAGCCAGGCCGCCTCAAAGGCGTTTTGCAGTAAAATAGCCAGGTCAAAGCCTTTTTCAGCCAATTCCTTGGCCAGACGTACCTGCCCACGCAAACCCTTGTGGCTATGCATGCTGTCATAGCCAATAATGTGATCAATACAGGGATTGGCGGCAAAGACATCTTTGACCCAGGGCTTGGCCAGGATGCTTATCTTCGCAGCGGGGAAATTCTGCCGGATGGCCTGAATGGCCGGGGTGGTCATTATGGCGTCGCCGATCCAGTTGGTGGATCGGACAAGGATATTCTTAATGTCTTTGTCTTGCCTTAGCTGCATTAGATGCCCATACGCTCATCGATAAAAGACGCAAAATCAGACTCAAAGATAAATTCTGTCTTTAAGACACCGATAGGGATCGACATCCCTAATTCAATCAGTTTTTCAATTTTAACGGCGTCTTTTTCTGTAGTGATTATAAACTCTGCGCCTTTCCCGGCGGCCCTCTCCTCGATCTTTTCCAGGTCACCTCTATGATAATCATAGTGGTCACGATAAGCTATAAAATCAACCAGATCAATACCTAAACGAATCAGCATATTCCGGAAAGACTCGGGATGGGCTATACCGCAAAAGGCAAGGGCCTTCTTTCCTTTTAGTTCTGATAGGTTATGTGATGCCTTTTCATCTGAAAATCCCCCTGTATCCCCCTTTTCCAAGGGGGGAATTGACGGGTGGTTCCCGTCTTTTCCCAGAGGGGGGCTGAACGTATTCCCCCCTTTACTAAAGGGGGGTGAGGGGGGATTATTTTCATTGTCCTTTCTGCCTGTGCGTTGCACGCAGACAGGTGTGTCGCCATGCGAGATGTGTGTTTCATTTAATAAATAAAATGAAATCGGCTTACAGTAGCTTACAAAAACCGGTTTATCGGGGAATCTTTTTTGCAAAAAGAGCCGTTGTTCCTCCATGACAGACCCGGAGTCTTCCTCCGCATAGGTCAAAATAAAGGCATCCGCACGCTTAAGCGCTGAAAGGGGTTCGCGTAAAGTTCCGGCCGGAAATACACGCCCATTTCCAAAGGGTTTGACCGTCCGGAGAAGAAGGAGATTTAGATCTCTGGCCAATCCCAGGTGTTGGTAGCCATCGTCAAACAAGACCACATCGGGGCTAAAATCTTCTATGGCCCTCATCCCCACCGGGAACCGCTTTTTACCGATAAGAAGCGGAACACCCGGAAGACTGCTGGCCATCATGAACGGCTCATCTCCGGCCTCATCCGGACCAAGAAGGGTGCGCTGACCGTCAGCGACGATGGATACGGATCCCTTATTTTTTGCCTTATAACCCCGGCTCACTATGGCAACCTTTTGACCCTTGTCCTTTAGGTATCTGGCCAGCCATATAGTCAGGGGCGTCTTTCCCGTGCCCCCCAGTGTCAGGTTGCCAATGCTGATGACCCGGCAGGGCAGACTCCGAGTCTTAAAGAGACCAAAGTCATAAAGTTTTGCTCTCAATCTCATGATCTGGCCGTACAGATAGCCAAGAGGTGATAAGAGATAATTAAGCATTGTTACGAGTTACGAGTTGCGAGGTGCGGGTTGCGAGTTATGGTCTTGGAAATAAGGTCAACGGCCTTCTCCACTGCGCCTCTATTTTCCTCAATCACCTGAAAGGCCCTCTCCCCTGCCTTTTGGGCCAAAACATCGTTAGACAGGATAAGTTCTAAAATAGTTACAAGTTCGTTTTCACTATTCACCATGTAGCCACCACCCCTTTTTATCAGGGCCGCTGCCGCCTCTTTAAAATCCTCTGTGTGAGGCCCGAATACGACCGGCTTGGCATGGGCAGCGACCTCCAGGACGTTATGTCCCCGTTTCGGCACCAGACTGCCGCCGATAAAGGCTACCGTGGCCAGGGCATATAATTTCGAAAGTTCCCCAAGGGTATCAAGAACAACTACCTGAACCGTGTTACTTTCCGGCAACCCCGGGAGTTCAGTCCTTTTATAGGCCTCAAGGCCAGCAGATTGGGCCAGCCTCTTCACCTCGTCCGCCCGTCCCGGGTCTCGTGGAGCCATTAAGAGAAAGAGATCAGGATAAGTAAAAATTAACTTACCATAGGCCGAAAGGATTATCTCCTCTTCTCCTGCGTGGGTACTGCCAGCGATAACGACTTTACTTCCAGGAGGTATGTGCAGATTACGTCTTAACTCCCCGGTCTCCTTTTCTCCGACCTGAACGCCTTCCTGATCAAATTTCAGGTTACCGACCCTGTATATCTTCCGGGGACTTATTCCAAGCTCTATCATCCTTTCTTCGTCGGCGCGTGACTGCATGGCAATTTTGTCTATTAAAGAAAAAATAGGGCCAAAAAACAGGCTGAACCTTTTATAGCGAATAAAAGAAGACCCGGATATACGGCCATTAAGCAAAATAATCGGTGTCCCACGGCGTGAAAGGGCGCTCAGCATATTGGGCCACAGGTCGGTCTCAATCAGGACAAAAAGGTCAGGCCTGATGCCTTTAACTACCTGCCGCACCGACCAGAACAGGTCGAGGGGATAAGTAATCAGGTAATCGACCATGTCACCGAGTTTTTGCCGCGCGATACCCGCGCCTGTGGCTGTGGAGGTAGAGTAAATTATCACCCAATCCGGAAATCGCCGCCGCATCCCCCTGACC
This sequence comes from Thermodesulfobacteriota bacterium, assembly GCA_031082315.1. NCBI lineage: Bacteria > Pseudomonadati > Thermodesulfobacteriota > Thermodesulfobacteriota bacterium. Next base: position 102,974 of record JAVHLC010000007.1, on the reverse strand, counting down.
ATGGCTGTTGAAGACATCACCTCACCCACGGACAGGGCGTGGATCCATATCCTGGGGCCGGAGTCATTTACCGCATTCATGGAAGGGGGGCGTAGCCCCAGCCGGTTTAAAATCCTCTGTCTGTACTTTGGCGTAAAAGCTATTTTAAGCAGGATAATTGGCAGACATATAGTAAGGAACGTTAATTGTAAGATGTTATACAGTATAAACATGTCACAAGCTATCAGCTATCAGCTATCAGCTATCAGCTATCAGCTATCAGCTATTAGCTCTCTGTATCCTTTGTGCTCTCTGCGGTGAGATCTGATTCATCCCGGAACTGCATATCGTGCAATTTACGATATTCGCCGCCCAAGGCCAAAAGCTCATCATGTTTTCCTTCTTCTACGATGGCGCCATCCTTGATGACGATAATCCGGTCGGCATTTCGAATAGTGGAGAGCCGATGTGCAATTACCAGGGTGGTCCTTCCCTGCATCAAATTATCCAGGGCCTTCTGCACCTCAAGTTCAGACTCAGTGTCCAAAGAAGATGTGGCTTCATCCAGAATTAAAATAGGCGCATTTTTAAGAAGCGCCCTGGCGATGGAAATCCGCTGCCTTTCGCCACCTGAGAGCCTGACTCCCTGTTCACCGATTGCGGTATCCCATCTCTGAGGTAACCTCTCAATAAAATCGTAGGCATAGGCGGCACGAGCGGCCGCTATTATCTCTTCTTCCGACTTCCTGACGTCGCCATAGGCTATGTTGTTACGTACCGTGTCATTGAAGAGGATTGTCTGCTGGGTCACTATGCCTATTTGGGAACGGAGGGAAGAGATGGTAACGTCTCTGATGTCTGTGCCGTCAATATAAATTGCGCCATCGGTTACGTCATAGAAGCGGGGAATAAGGTTGACCAGCGTGGTCTTGCCTCCGCCGCTAATCCCGACAATGGCCAGGATTTCACCGGCCCTCACATTAAGATTTATATCCCTGAGTACAACTGCCTCGTCATATTTAAAGGATACATTTTTAAACTCAATATGCTGCCGGATAGGCGGTAGCGCTACAACACCCTCTTTGTCTCTTATCTCAGGGGGAGTATCTAAAAGGTCAAAGACCCGGATAGCGCCGGCTACCCCTTGCTGTATCGCACTGTTGGCGCCGCTGAGGTTTTTCACCGGTTCATACAGCATTATCAGGGCTGTTAGAAAGGAAAAAAATGTACCCGGCGTTGAGGTGCCTTTTATGACCTGTAAGCCTCCGTACCACACTATAAAGGCAATTCCAATACCACCCAATAATTCCATAAGGGGATGGGCGACAGCCTTTACCTTAACGTCGCTCATAATGATGTCGTAAAGTCTTTTAATCTGCTTTCTGAATCTCTTGATTTCATACTCTTCCATAGTAAAAGCCTTTACGATACGACTGCCGGTAATACCCTCATGCAGTAATACAGTTACATCTCCAACAATCTGCTGGCTTTTGGTGCTGATGTTACGTAGTTTTCTGCCGAATTTAACGATAGGAATTACTGCGGCAGGAAATATCGTCATGGCTATAAGCGCCAATCTCCAGTCCTGATAAAAGATAACAAAAGTCAATCCGATTACAGTAAAAGCATCTTTTAACGTGCTAACAACGACATTTGAAACCGCACCCTGAATCATGCCTACGTCGTTTAGAACTCGTGAGATAAGGACGCCGGTTGGCGTACGATGGAAATAGGATAGGGATAGGCAATTTAAGTGCCTGTATACCGCTTCCCTGAGATCTGCCACAATCTTTTGTCCCACGGAGTTTATAAGGTAAAAATAACCATAGTAAAAAATACCTTTGCTCAAGAAAAGAAAAACTATGGCCAGCGGAATCAAATGGATCATGGTCATGTCTTTCTTAAAGAAGACTTCATCCAGCATGGGCTTTACTACATAGGCCGTGGCCGAGGTAAGAAGGGCCACTCCCACCATGCAGATCATGGCTACGGCCATTCTCTTCCAGTAAGGAACGATTAAGTTAAATAGACGTTTATAAATTGACATACAATTTCCGCCACACGAGCAGATGCACCCGGTCCGCCCAGCCTGTTTTTTACTCCTTCAAGTTCATTTTTCACAGTCTGGTAATACTTATCATCCACTATAATTTTATAAACCCCTTCCGCTATCCTCTGGCCGTTAGCCTCTTCCTGGACCAGTTCAGGGACGATCCTTCGACCGGCCACCAGGTTGACCAGGCCAATATGGGATACCCTTACCATTATTTTTCCCACAAGATAACTTAATCTCGAAACCTTATAGACGATTATCATAGGCACACCTATAATAGCCGCCTCCAGGGTTACCGTACCCGAAGCGGCGATAACGGCACGAGCCGCCTTCATAGTATCATAGGTCCCAGCTTCAATAACCTTAACGTTAAGCCCTGTTGGATGAATAAAGGCCTCAACGCATCTTCTATCGATAGTTGGAGCCAGGGGCAGGACAAACTGGATGCCCGGAATCTGTTTTTTTAATCTCCCGGCTGCGTCCATAATAGAAGGCATGAGGCTCTTTACTTCTTGCCACCGACTGCCGGGAAAGAGGCCAACAACAGGCCGGCTGCGGTCAATCTCAAAATGTTTGTAAAAATATTCGTCATCCAGGGCCGGCTTAACTATATCCAGAAGTGGATGCCCGACAAAATCCACCTCCATCTGATACCTACTGTAAAACTCTACCTCAAAAGGGAGGATAACCACCATTCTATTTACAAGCCGTTTTATCTTTCCGACCCGCCCGCTGCGCCAGGCCCATACCTGCGGGCTTATATAGTACATAACCGGAATTCCCAGGCCCCTGGCTTTGGCCGCTAAGAGGAGGTTAAAATCCGGATAGTCAATCAGTATAACCAGATTCGGCCGCTTATCACGCATGGCCTTTCGTAAAATACGCTGGGCCTGAACAATCTGCCATAGATGTGTGAATACTTCGGAGATGCCTACTACGGCCAACCGGGTAGAATCAAGGAGTGTTTTAACCCCGGCCTCGCGCATCTTTTCCCCGCCCAGCCCCCAAAAATCTATTTCGGGATTAATATCATGCACGGCCCGGACCAGACTGGCCCCGTGCATATCACCGGAGGCCTCCCCGGCTACTATGAGAATGTTTTTAGCTGACCCGGCAGGCATGTTCCGGCAAGGACATATTTAGTGAGCGACCAAGGTTCCCTATAGTCCGATTTATTTGTTTCATAATCTTTAAGGCCACATGGAGGGCCCTTTGGCCATCCTCGCCTGAAACAACCGGCGGCTTCCTGGTTCGGACAGAAGAGACAAAGGCCCTGAGTTCTTCTGCCAGAGAGTCACTCTCAGGAAAAGAAGCGACCTGTTCCTCAATGCCCGGGAAACCATACATACCGTTTTGGGTAGTTTTCTTAATAACTACGATTTCCCTTCGTGCATAATCGACGGACAGGTAGGCGTTGGGCTGGAATATTCTGATCTTCCGCATATTTTTATTAGAGATGCGGCTTACCGTGACATTGGCCGTACAGCCATTTTCAAATTCCAGACGCACATTGGCTATATCTGTATTAGGCGTGATAACCGGCACTCCGACCGCATGGATATTCTTAAGCTTTGATTTGACAATATTCAAGATAATATCAATATCATGTATCATGAGGTCCAGGACTACGTCCACATCGATTCCCCGGCCCTTAAAAGTTGAAAGCCGGTGAGACTCGATAAAAAGCGGATTCTCAAGGTGGTCCCTTAAGGCCACTACCGCCGGGTTAAAGCGTTCCAGATGGCCGACCTGCAAGATAAGATTTTTTGCCTTCGCCAGTTTAATCAACCGGCTTGCTTCGGATAGGGTACAGGTCATGGGCTTTTCAAGTAAAACGTCTATCCCCTGTCTGAGAAAATGGCCGGCGACCGGGTAGTGTAGAGTGGTGGGGACGACCACACTTACCGCTTCAACCTTTCCGATGAGATCCTTATAGTTAGTATAGGGTTTAGCTCCATATTTTTCTGCAATTTCATGGGCCCGTTTTTTGTCGATATCCACTACCCCAATCAGATCGGCCTCTGCCATAGATGCATATTTTTCGGCATGGTACTGGCCTAAATAGCCTACACCTACAACCCCGACTTTAACTTTCTGCATAACCTCTCCGAAAATGAATTTCACCGCAAAGGGCACAGAGAAAAACTGTATCTTTCCTTAGCGTTCTTTGCGTCTCTGCGGTGAATAATTTACAATAAGTTTACAGGGCAATAACGGCAATTTTACTGCGGTCGGCCTCCCGCAGCATCTCCTCTTTTTCAAAAATCAATACCTTGTCCGATTCGACGGCCAGACAGGAGGCCCGTACCTCCTGCATAGTGCGGATGGTCTGAAGACCAACCGCCGGTAAATCAAAACGAAGATCCTGTTTCGGTTTAAGAACTTTTACCACGACCGCCCCTTTATTAGCCAGTTGCCCGCCCCGCCGGATAGTTTCATCCGTCCCTTCGATGGCTTCCACTGCCAGAACGACCAGGTCTTTAACCACAATGCATTGCCCGATATCAAGTCCACCGATCTCCTTGGCCACTTTCCATCCGAATTCTACGTCGTTCATCTCCTCTTCCGTGGGCTTACGCCGGGTCAAAACACCCTTCGGCGACAGAAGAGACCGGAGAAACAGGGTTGATTCGCGGACTGTTATGCCCTCTTCCTCCAGGACACCGGCCAATGCCCGCAAGATGCCGTCATCCAGCCGGTTCTTTAACCTCGACCATACAGAAATGGCCTTCAGATCCGGCCAAACCTTTCTATAGATATTCTTTTTATCTATACCCCCGGCCATGACCACATCGCGCACCCCTTCTTGCTTGAAGATATCGATTATCTTCCCCAACTGGCCCAACTTTAGCCAGAAAATCTTATCTACAGTCTCAGCCAGTTCCGGCCTGGTCTCTCCTTTGTGCGCAATAGCTATGACCTCAAAACCTTCCCGGCGCGCCGCCTCGGAAAAAATGAGCGGGAACCTGCCGCTGCCCGAGATGATCCCGATTTTCCTGGTCATTTTCTTGGAATGCCCCTCTTGGAGTTCTTAATAAAATCGATAAAGTATTGAACCTCTGGCACCTGCAAAACCTCTTTTTCTGCGGTTTCAACGGCCTCTTTAAGAGTGAGCGGCGAACGGACTATTAATTTATAAGCCGCCCTCAGGGCATCTATGACCTCGGGCGAAAAATTATGCCTCTTTAAGCCGATAATATTTATACCAAAGAGCTTGGCCCTCTCCCCTGAAGCTATAACGTAAGGCGGGATGTCTTTAATGATACCGGATAAACCACCCACAAAGGCATAACCTCCGATACGGGAAAATTGGTGGACAGCTACCAGGCCGCCCAGGATGGCATGATCCTGGATTTCCACGTGCCCTCCCAAGGTGGCGCAGTTAGCGAAAATAACATGGCTTCCGATCTTACAGTCATGAGCTATATGTGTATAGGCCATCAAAAAGTTATAGTCGCCGATCCGGGTGACTCTTCCACCGTTTTCTGTCCCCCTGTGAATGGTGACATACTCCCGTATAATATTGCCGTTGCCAATCTCAACCGCGGTAGGGTTCCCTTTATATTTCATATCCTGGGGAGCCGCACCGATAGTCGCAAATTGCGCTATCTTGCAGTCTTCACCGATAGTGGTGCAGCCCTCTATGGTAGTATGGGGACCAACTGTAGTCCGGGCCCCGATCTTTACATCATTGCCAATTATGACATAAGGACCGATCTCGACACCCTCTGCCAAAACAGCGTTTGTATCGACAATAGCTGTAGGGTGAATCTTCATGTGATCTCCTTTTCTATAGCTATCAGCACTCAGCTATCAGCGTTCAGCTTAAGATATCGTGTGCCTTGATATTTTACTGAGAGCTGATGGCTGAACGCTGATTGCTAATTTTCATCCGACATAGCAGCCATCAGCTCGGCTTCAGCCACCAGCTTGCCGTCGACCGTGGCCCGGCCGGCCATCATGTACACCTTCATTTTTCGTTTCAGCATGGTTAAATCAAAGACAATCTGATCTCCGGGGACTACCGTCTTCCGGAAACGAACCTTATCCAGGCCGATAAAATAAAACAGCCTGTTTTTCATTTCCTCCTCGTTGGAAAGATAGGCCAGTATCCCCCCTACCTGGGCCATAGCCTCTAAAATCAGCACCCCTGGCATGATCGGCTGACCCGGAAAGTGGCCCTGAAAAAATGGTTCGTTAATAGTGACATTCTTAAGGCCTTTTATCGATTCTCCCGATTTGCACTCCAGGATCTTATCTACCAATAAAAATGGGTACCGATGCGGTAATATCTTCAATATTTCTCTGATATTTATCTTGTTTGTTTCCATGTTCATTTCTCATGTCCCCCTGCGTTCTTTTCCAGGTTGGCGATTCTCTTCTTAAGATTACGGACTTCTTTAAGAAGATCGGGTAAACGTCGATAGACAGCGCTGGCTTTTAACCACTCCTGGTGCGAAATGGCCGGGATGCCGGAGACTGTCGAATCTTCCGGCAGGGAACCCGGCACGCCCGATTTTGCCCCGACCATAACCCGGTCGCCGATTTTAATGTGTCCGGCCACTCCTACCTGGCCGGCCAGAATGACGTTGTTGCCGATCTCCACGCTGCCGGAAATACCCACTTGAGAAATGAGAAGCGTGTCTTCTCCGACTATCACATTGTGAGCCACCTGGACCAGATTATCAATCTTTGTGCCACGCTTAATCCACGTCTTTCCCAGGGCAGACCGGTCGATAGCGGTATTGGCGCCAATCTCTACTTCGTCATCAATCTGCACAATGCCAAGTTGCGGGATCTTAACATGTTTAGCCCCGTCCCTGGCATAACCAAAACCATCGCTGCCGATTACCACACCACTGTGTATTATGACCCGCGCGCCGATAATACACCTATCCATTATGGTTACATTCGGATAGACAGTACTCCTCTCGCCGATAGAAACCTCGTTTCCGATATACACGCCGGGATAAATGGTAACTCCCGAATCAACCCGCACATTGTCTCCAATATAGATAAAGGGATATATGCTGACGTTGGGATTAATCCGGCAGTCTTTGCCCATCCAGGCCTCTTTACTTATACCCCTTGCCTCAAATGGCCTGGCGCTGAAAAGGGCGGCTGCCCGGGCATAGGCCAGATAAGGGTTCTCTGTCCTTATAATGGGTACACGGGCCCCGGTCACCTCCATAGGCACAATGAGAGCCGATGCCCGGGAGGTTTCCATCTTTGTCAGGTATTTTCTCTGGGCGACAAAACTGATCTGGCCGTCTGTGGCCTCATCAAGGCTGGCTATACCGGTGATGATGAGATCGCCGTCTCCTACCAGTGACCCATGGCAATATTCGGCTATTTCTTTTAGTGTTTTCATTACGTAAGGGCTTTCAGCGATCAGCCGTCAGCCCTCAGCTTCAGATCCCACAGGTGCACCCATCATAGCTGATAACTGAATGCTGATCGCTGAGGGCTTATTTAAAAGGCTCCTCCAATTGTAAAATCCCAGCTACTCGATTTTTCACCCGGCTCAGGGTCTATGTTATAACCCCACTCCAGGCGCAGCGGCCCAATGGGTGAAAACCAGCGAAAACCGAAACCAACGCTGGTTCGGAGGTCGGTCAGGTTGTAACTGTCCTCTTCCCGAAAGGCGTTACCGGCATCAAAAAAGACCACACCCTTTAGCCCGGCCTTCTTTATCAGGGGAAATATATACTCAACGTTGAAGAGCAGCATCTTCTCGCCGCCTATGCGCTCACCGGTGGCCGGGTCGATAGGACTGATGTCACCGAACTTAAAACCGCGCACTGAATTTAGACCGCCCAGATAAAACTTTTCATATACAGGCAGCTTACCGTCCGGATTCTCCTTCACATAACCTATAGCCCCGTTAATGTGCCCCACTGTATCCCAGAAAAGCGGATAGTACCAGCCTGATTTGGCCGTGTACTTAGTATAAGCACTGTCACCCCCCAGGAATCCGCCCGCATACTCGATGGAAAAGCTGTTTATCGACCCGGCAGTGGGATCGACGTAACTGTTGCGTGTATCCCTCTCTATAGCGGCATTTAAGGAGCTGGTTACATGGATGTCCATGGACTCAACTATCACCCATGAGGCTGTGGAACTAACGTCCGACATGGTGGCATCTTCGAATCTATAACCGCCAAATACCCTCAGATTGTCGGTTAAGGGATAGCCCAGCCTTAATCCTCCGCCGGTACTCTTCTTGGTATAATCATCGTACTCCGTTTCCCAGTTGAAAAGGTCGACGCCGGTGGCCAGTTTGGTATCAAGAAAATAAGGCTCGGTAAAACTAAGGTTATAACGGGTGGAACGGCTGCTGGTTTGAGCCCGCAGACTCAACTCCTGCCCGCGGCCAAAAAGGTTTCGCTGTGATATCTCGGCCATACCAATAAAGTGCTCCACAGAGCTGTAACCGCCGCCTATACTGAAGGCCCCGGTAGGCTTTTCTTTAATCTCGACGTTGAGGTCCATTTTAGTTTCGTCAGTGCCTTTGACCGGGGCTATATTCACATCCTCGAAGAAGCCAAGCCTCTGCAACCTCTGATTGCTCTTACGCAGGCCTTCGGCGTTAAATTGATCTCCTTCCGCTATCCTGAGTTCACGTCTTATAACCTTATCCCGCGTCTTGGTATTCCCGGATATCTCTATACGATCGAAATGGACTTTTCCCCCGGGCTGAATAAAAAAAGTTATATTTACCTTTTTCCCCATATCATCCTTGGCGATCTCGGGTGCGACCTCGGCATAGGCATAACCGGCGTCCGCATAGACATCTGTTAAGACCAGGATATCCTTCCTTAAGACATCACGACTGTAGGTCTTTTCCTGGCGAATCTTCAATATCGACAGCAACTCCTCTTTTGGCTTTATGAGCTTACCCTCAATATCCACCGACCCCACTGTAAATTGAGACCCTTCCTCTATAGGGATAGTGATAAATATGAATTTCTCCTTGTGTTCGATCTCAGGCTCTCCGATCTTGGCCTCGATATACCCGTTGTTATAGTAAAATGAAGTTATCTTGGATAAATCACGCTCCAAAACATCCCGGTTTAAAATGCCGGAGGATGTGAGCCAGGATAAAAACCCCCTTTCCGTAGTTTCCAGCATATCTTTTAATTGCTTGCTGCCAAAGACCTTGTTTCCAACGAACCGGATCTCCTTTATATGCACCTTTTCGCCTTCTTTAATGGAAAAGGTCAGTATAGCCTCATTATTAGGCAGGTCTGATAACTTGTGATCCAGAAGTGTTCCGTAATAACCTTTCTCCCGATAGAGAGATCTGATCTTTTCCTCGGACTCCTGGATATCCTTGAGCTTTAAAATTGAGTTTGTCCGGACGCTGATTACTTCTTTTACTTTCTCCGTTTCGACACCGATATTCCCTTCTACCTTGATGTCTTTTATAACCGGCTTTTCTGTAACCATAAAGGTTACAATTTTCCCTTCCGGAGAGTCTTTAACATCGATATTTATCTCTGTAAAATAACCCATCGCAAAAATGGAGCGCATATCTTCGCTCAACCTGTCCTTGTTAAAAATATCGCCCGGTTTGGACTTGATATGGGTACGGATGGCCTCAGATTCAATCCTTCGATTACCGGAAAAAAAGACCTCTCCTATACGTTCTTTTTTTAAGACGGCGAACTGGATGTTGCCCACTATCTTATGCAGCGCCTTATCCAATTGTTCGGCCCCGGTGGTTTCGGCATAAAGTGGCATAGGACCTTTAGTGCCGGCGACCTCAAGCAGCCAGACATCCAGGCTCAGACGCTGGCCGATTTTAGTAATGCTGCCCCATACGATGCAATCCGCCCCCAGCTTCCCTGCCGCATCCCGCATATATTTGGCATCAAAAAGCCTGCTTCTGTCGATCTCCCCGACTACCCGGGCCGGTTCAATCACTTCAAAGCCCGCTGATGCCAGAGCAGACATCAGGTTCTTTTCCATCGAAACGACCAGGGAACTGATGTCTTCTTTACTGTGCACGATAAAAGGCGCAGCCGCTATAGTCTTTTTTTCTGCGGCTATGGCCGGTTGAAAAATAGAGCTCATCATGAAAAACAGGATCAATGACCTTAAAAATATCTTCATATCAAGAAAATCTCCCGGGATCAGATTGTTCCAGGCGTCCGTCAACTATAGTCAGGCAGCGTCCCATGCACTGGGCCAGCCGCAGATTATGGGTTACCACGATTGTGGCCATATTATTCTTTTCCCCCAGGCTCAAGATAAGATCGTGTACCTTCTGGCCTGTTTTTGCATCCAGATTCCCTGTGGGTTCATCTGCCAGAAGGAGCCGGGGGGACAGGACAATGGCCCGGGCCAGGGCCACCCTCTGCTGCTCACCTCCGGAAAGTTCTCCAACCCTGTGCCTCAGGCGGTCTTTTAACCCGACCTCACAAAGAACGTCTTCGGCCAGGGCGCAGGCGCTCTTTTTCTCCTGGCGGGCGATAAGGGCCGGGATCATCACATTTTCAATAGCGGTAAATTCAGGCAAAAGGTGGTGGAACTGAAAAACAAAGCCTATATATCTGTTTCGAAAGGCGGCCAGATCCTCGTCAGTTAACTTCGATACATCCAGTCCATTATAAAGAATACTGCCGCTATCCGGTAGTTCCAGGGTGCCAAGAAGGTGTAACAGTGTGGACTTGCCTACCCCGGAAGCGCCGACTATGGCCAAAGACTCTCCAACCTTTACAGTCAGGTCGATGTCTTTCAGCACTTCTATCCTTTGCCCGTCTGTGGCAAATGATTTGTGGATGTTACGGGCCTCTATGACCGGTCCGGTTCCCTGGCCCATGGAGAAGCCGGTGAGCAAGCCCTTGCTATTCATATCTCAAGGCAGTCGCCGGTTCCAGCCTTGAAGCCTGCCAGGCAGGATAAAGGGTAGCCAAAAAACTGATAACTATAGCCGCAAATGAAATTAAGGCCACATCCAGCGCCTCCACCTTTACCGGCAGGGTGGATATGTAATAAACATCGCTGGGCAATTTAATGAACTTATATTTTTTAAGCAGGCTCGTGAGGCCAAAACCACCTATAATCCCAAGTATGGTCCCGGTAAAGCCGACAATTACCCCTTCCATGACAAAGATTTTCATGATGCTCTTCCGCGTAGCGCCCATAGACTTTAAGATGGCTATATCCTTGTTTTTCTCCATAACCACCATTATCAGCGTACTGACAATGTTGAAGGCCGCCACCAGGACAATCAGGGCCAGGATTATGAACATGGCTATCTTTTCCAGTTTTAAGGCCGAAAAAAGGTTCTTATTCATCTTCATCCAGTCTCTGGTCCAGTAAGGATAACCAAGCGTGTTGTTGATAGCGGCAGCCACCTGGTCGGCCTTATAGATATCTGCTACCTTTACCTCCAGGCCGGTTATTCTGCCGCCTAAACCCAATAAAGATTGGGCCGCTCTCAGGGATATGAAGGCCATCGAAGAATCATATTCAAACATGCCACAATCAAATATACCGACTACCCTGAAGGCCTCCATCCTGGGTATGACCCCCACAGGCGTAATCATGCCGGTCGGGGACATAAGTTGTACCCGGTCGCCCCTTATCACACCCAGATTTTTGGCCAGTTCCCTGCCGATTATAATACCCGGAGTCCCTTCTGTGTTTCCCCCCGGCGCTTTCTGCCCGGAAGGAATCTCCAGATTTTCCAATGAACCTTCGACCATGTATCGATGCAGATTGATGACCTTTTTGGATGACTTAAGATCAATTCCTCTTAAGACCACGCCTGAGGCCCCGAGCTGCGAGCTCAGCATGGCCTGAGAATAAATAAAAGGAGTAGTAGCCACTACCCCTTTTGTCTTTTCTGCCTTTTCCTGCAGCCCTTTTACATCCCCAATGGAATCACCATATTTAAGCACCAGGACATGGGCATTAAGGCCCAGTATTTTACCCTTCAGATCCTCTTCAAATCCGGTCATAACCGCCAGAACGACTATCAGGGCCATTACCCCGACCATGACCCCGGCCACGGAAATAAAGGTAATCACCGAGATAAAGGTTTGCTTTCTCTTTGCCTTCAGATAACGAAGGCCGATAAACCATTCAAAGTTCATACTTGGTCGCAGGCCATAACCTATGAATTTAACGCTCAGGACGCAGATGCGGAAATAGAATTACGTCCCGGATAGAAGGTGAATCCGTAAAAAGCATAACCAGCCGGTCTATCCCGATCCCCTCCCCGGCCGCAGGGGGCATGCCGTACTCCAGGGCCCGGAGAAAATCCTCATCCAGAATAGGGACGATTTCCTCGTCCTCATCTACCGTATCCCTGTTCATTATCTGTTTAACCAACCGCTCCCGTTGATCAACCGGGTCATTCAACTCGGAAAAGGCATTGGCCATCTCCCGGCCGGCGATAAACAGTTCAAAACGATCTACCACCTCGTTATCCGCCTCATTCTTTCGGGAAAGCGGAGAGACCTCCAAAGGATAGGCATAGATAAAGGTTGGTTGGATTAGCTTCGGCTCCACCAGATGATCAAAGAGCTTTACGAGCGTCTTGCCGAGGCCGTCTTTTTCACCCAGTTTAATACCCAGGGAAACGGCATAGGCCCTGGCCCCTGCCTCATCATGAAGAAGCTCATCCTTCAACCCGCCGACTTGCACCAGGGCATCCTTCAATGCATACCTCTTCCACGGAGGGGTGAAGTCTATCTTATAATCCTGGTAAGAAATGACCGGCTGACCACAAATCTTACCGGCCAGCATGAAAAACATCTCTTCGGTAAGGGCCATCAGATCTTCATACGTGGCATAGGCCTGATAAAATTCCAGCATGGTGAATTCGGGGTTGTGCTGGATAGAGATGCCCTCATTACGAAAGTTGCGATTAATCTCAAAAACCCTTTCAAATCCGCCCACGACCAGGCGTTTCAGATATAACTCCGGGGCGATTCTCAGGTACAGCTCCATATCGAGGGCATTATGATAGGTCTTAAATGGTTTGGCCGTGGCCCCACCGGGAATGGGCTGCATCATCGGCGTCTCAACCTCCAGAAAACTCCTTTCAGCAAGAAAATTCCTCACTTCCTGGATTATCCGGATACGTTTCAAAAAGACTTCCCGTACCTGGGGATTGACCATTAAATCGACATACCGCTGGCGATAGCGCGTTTCCACGTCCGTAAGGCCATGGAACTTCTCCGGTAAAGGACGGAGTGATTTGGTCAAAAGGTTTAGTTTCCGGGCCAGAATCGTCAATTCGCCGGTTTTAGTCCTGAAAGTTGTCCCTTCAATACCCACAACATCGCCGATATCCAGACGCCTGCACACCTCATAACTTTCACTACCCAGGACATCCTTCCGCAAATAGACCTGAATCTTTCCATTCCCGTCCTGGACATGGGTAAAGATGCTCTTTCCAAAGTCCCTCAGTGCAATCATCCGGCCGGCTATAACGAACTTCTGATCCTCGCCGGGCAGATCATTAACCTGGGCATATTTACATATTATGTCCCCTATCCTGTCCTTGACCCTGAAGTTATTGGGATAAAGGAGAAATCCCATTTCTTTCAGGTCACTGGCCTTTTTTTGTCTCTGCTCTATAAGCTTGTTAAAATCTTCCACTTCTCGCACCGTATTGAACAAAAAAATTGACCGTCAAACCTAATTAACTAATTTATTTTCTTTGAATAGTCAAGCTAAATAGAGGCTATATAGCGCAGCCCTTCAAGTAGGACAAATCGTCCCAGAACAACCACTTCACAGGGCATGCTTTTGACAAAGACGGTATTCTCAGAAAGGCCGCCGGAGAGGTAAAGCTTGGGTGGGGATCCGGCAAAACGGTAGGCGTTTAGGGCGATGCCTTTAATGAAAGAGGCCACCGCCTCTTCCGGCCTGGCACCCTGAATAATGGCATCAAAGATGTGGCTGAGGCCCAGCACCCCGCAGGTCACTGATAAGTGGGTAGATGGCACGGACATTCGGCGGTGATCGAGATCATAATACCTCTCCAGTAATTCTATGGTAAACCCAAGGGAGGCCCCGCACTCGGCATTCCACCCCGTATCCCTGACCTTATCCCCGCTGAAACTCACAAATTTCAGGTCCCGGCTGCCGCAATCCAGGATGACAAAATCGTCCTCTTTAATCAGCCTCTTCGCGCCGCGGGCCAGGGCCGTAAGCTCATTAACGTAGCGTTCTCCGAACCGCGCCCCATTATGGCCGGTGGCCAACGTAGTACGGAGACCGCCAGCTATATCCATACTGCGCACAATGCGCGGGACAGGTTCTTTTTCTATATCCCATAATTTTGTATATGATGTGCCAAAATCGCCTAATATCAATTTATTGCTCCATTTAGCTCAAGAAATGCTTGAACTTTTGACCTAGTGCTGTGCCCCATATATACATCAGCATCCACATAGAGTCCACAGGGATGTCTTCTGGCCAGATAATAGGCTAAGGCCGTCTTCTGACAAAAAGACTGGGCAAAGAATACGGTAGGGACATCAGGGTTGGCTATTTTTTCCAACTCTGCATCAGCCGGGGTCTTATTCTCCATACACCTCGTCCAGCCAAAGACATGGGTGCGCGCTGGGAACAGAGTTAAAATAGAAAAGTCCCTCGGCGGTACGCCCCAGAATCCGGCCACCGGCTCACATCGAACCAGATCATTTTTTATTGCCTCCGGCTCTAACACACTCTGCGTTATCAGCTCCATTTTTTCCACCAAAGGCAGGTCGCTCTCGCAGACAGGGTTACCGAAACGCGTCTTATCTTCGTTGCGTGTCTGAATAATCGGGATATTAAGTTCTACTTTCAAGATATCAGCAAGATAAAGGGCCCCGCTGCACTTTCCCTCGCCCACATCTATGTAAATGGCATCTAAAGACATCTTCTTGGCATTGGTCAAGACCGTGCGCAGGATGGCACAATAAACCCGTGGTATATACGAAGCCGTAATCTCAAGGTCAGGTTTTACATGCAGGGCATCAAGATCATAAATCTTCGCGCCTTCCCCTTTAAGGCGGAACATAACCTCCCTCGGAGGCATACCCACTATTCCAACGTTTATATCCACTAGACGATCCCCAAGGATTTCGATCAGAATAATAACCAATAATTAAGAAAAAATAAACAAAAGTTGGTCTAATGGAAGGTTGAATGCCTATTGGTAACTATACATGGTCAGAGATAGATAAGACAAAAAATCGTTGATGTTTTGACAACCATATCATATCCTAACTTTTGGATAGTTTTAGATATCGGCAAGCTATACATAATTTTTAGCTGAAGAAATAACCACAACGTTTATTTGTCGGTCTACCTAAGCCCTTCCTCTGCGTAGGACGAAATGATTGCGTAAGTGTGAACCCTGTAGGATGTTGACGATATCGCCGATATTATGAGAAACTATTTGAACATGCATAGCGAGTGCATTCCCCGCTGCTTGCAGCGGGATTAGCGAGCGAATACGATGCATTTTACCTTGCATACGGAGATCCCCCGTCCGCCCAAGGCGGACTGCGGGGAGCTTCAAACCGAACCTGCCTTGAAATAGCGAACTGAAATTGTTGGCTAATCTGGGAGTCGCAAAATGAAAGATGAAGATAAGACAAAAGAGCAACTGCTGAATGAATTGCTAGAACTGCGCCAGCGGATACCTGAACTGGAAGCGTCAGGAGAGGGGTGCAAGCGGGCAGAGCAGTCATGGAGAGAAAGCGAAGAGCGATTCCGGACTATTGTCAATACCGCCCTGGATTCAATTTTCATTAAGGACGGTTCCTGTAAGTATCAGTTTGTGAATACGGCCATGGAGAGGCTATTTGGTGTTCCAGCTTCGGGGCTATTAGGAAAAACCGATGAGGAACTCTTCGGGAACGATGCGGGAAAACATATAAATGAGATAGACCGTCGTGTACTCCAGGGGGAAGTTGTGGAAGAAGAGCACACAAAACCTGTGCAAGATGTTTTGACAACCTTCCACGTCATAAAAGTACCGATGAAGGATACCGCCGGTAACATTGTTGGCTTATGTGGCATAGCAAGAGACATCACCGGGCGCAAGCAGGCTGAGCAGGCGCTGAAAAAGACTCATGAGGAGTTGGAACGCCGTGTCGAAGAGCGCACCGCCGATTTGGCCAACAAAAATAAACAGTTAGAGTTCGAAATCGCCAAGCGGAAGCGAGCGGAGGAAACCATAAGGCGCAGGCTTCAATCTGAAAAAGTCGTTTCCGCTATATCTTCGCGATTAATCAATGTTTCCAAATTTGATGATGCCATTAATGATTCACTTGCCGATATGGGGAAACTCAGCGGTGCGGACCGGGCTTATCTCTTTCTTTTCCGTCAAGATGGGGCCATCATGGAAAACACTCATGAATGGTGTGCCGAAGGAGTGACTTCAGAAATAGATAATCTCAAAAATCTTCCTTCCGAGATGTTTCCCTGGTGGACGAGGAAACTTCATAAGGGAGAAGTCCTTAATATCCAGGATGTTTCAACCATGCCTGCGGAGGCAAAAGCCGAAAAGGAAATGCTGGAACGTCAGAACATCAAATCGTTCTTGGTATTGCCTGTCAATATTAAAGGGAAAATCGCCGGATTCATAGGCTTTGACAATGTAAGGGAAGCCGGGGCATGGACTGACGATGATTTGGCGATTCTGCGCACCTCTTCAGAGCTTATCGGGAACGCCCTCGAGCGCAAGCGAGCAGGGGAGGCCCTGCAGGAGAGCGAAGAACGGTACCGAACACTGTTTGATTTGTCCCCCCAAGCGATAGCGCTCACCGATGTATCCAGCGGGAGATTGATTGGGGTTAACGACAAATTTTGTGAGCTGACAAAATATACCGTGAAAGAGATCCTTGGCCGGACTACCACAGAATTGTTTTACTCGAGGGATAAGCGGGATAACTTCATAAGGAAGTTGCAGGAATCAGGAGAGATCCATGGATTGGAAATGGATTACAGTGCCAAGGATGGCTCGATTATCAATACACTCATGTTTTCCAAACTAATTCGGATTGCAGGAGAGTCATTCATCCTTACAATATTTCTTGACCTGACGCATCTCAAGCGTCTCGAGGCTCAACTACTCCAGGCCCAGAAGATGGAAGCCATCGGTACTTTGGCTGGAGGTATTGCTCATGACTTTAACAACCTGCTCATGGGTATCCAGGGAAATGCTTCTTTAATACTCCTAGACATCGACCCGGATCATCCACATTACAAAAGGATAGAAAGCATCCAAAAACAGGTTCAAAGCGGGGCTAAACTGACCGGGCAACTTCTTGGATACGCCAGGAAGGGAAGATATGAGGTCAAGCCTCTTAATCTCAACGAACTGGTAAAAGAAAGCTCTGAGGCTTTTGGCAGAACCAGAAAGGAGATTACGATTCATCGAGAGCTTCCAGAGGATTTATTTACCGTTGAGGCAGACAAGAACCAAATTGAGCAGGTGTTGTGGAACCTGTATGTCAACGCGGCAGATGCCATGCCTGGCGTGGGAACCCTTATCTTGAAAACCATGAATGCGACCCATGAAGATATGAAGCGCAACCTGGGTGATCTAAGCCCGGGCCACTATGTTCGGTTAACAATTACTGACACAGGCATAGGGATGGATAAAAAAACCATGGAGCGCATCTTTGATCCGTTCTTTACGACCAAGGAGTTGGGCCGGGGTACAGGTCTTGGGTTGGCTTCTGCCTACGGCATTATCAGGGGCCATGGCGGATATATTGATGTCGATTCTGAGAAAGGGGCAGGTACTACCTTCAGTATTTATCTGCCTGTATCAGAAAAAAAAGCCCGGAGAACTACCAAAGCTGCTGAGCGACTTGTCAAGGGAACGGGAACCGTTCTCCTGGTAGACGATGAAGAGGTAATCCTGGAAGTAGGTCAAGAATTGCTGAAGGTCATGGGCTACAGAGTACTGATAGCCAGGGATGGAAAAGAGGCTATTGATGTGTATAGAAACAATCGGGATGACATAGACATTGTTGTCTTGGACATAGTAATGCCCAACATGGGTGGCGGTGAAGCCTATGACCGCATGAAGGAGATTAACCCCAATATAAAGGTACTCCTATCAAGTGGGTACAGTATTGAGGGCCAGGCAGCCGGGATATTGGAACGTGGCTGTAATGGTTTTATTCAGAAGCCCTTTAATATCAAAGCACTGTCTCGTAAGATAAGGGAGATTTTGGAGAAGCAATAGGCTATAGTGCTCCACCCGAAATGACAACTTACTATATATTGTGACAGCGTTTGGTTAAAAGTTGTCTTCGTCGGTATCCGTAGAGTCGCAAAAACTAAAAAGGGCTATCCGCCTTTGGTGGATAGCCCTCTGATTTTAAATGGCTGGGGGACGAGGATTCGAACCTCGGTAGACAGATCCAGAGTCTGCCGTCCTGCCGCTGGACGATCCCCCAACAATATTATATTATCCTATGGCTTACGCCGTGAACATGCACAGCGAGCGCATTCCCCGCTGCTTGCCATCCAAGTCCGACCTTGGTGGGCTGCAGGGAGCTTCATTAATTAAGGAAAAAACCGGGAAAAGTCAAGGACAAATTGGGCTCCGACCTTTAACAGCCCTGACCTTAATCAGACAGGCCGTAGCGTTTTATCTTCTCGCGGAGGGTCTTACGATCAATGCCCAGCGCCCTGGCTACCTCGGACTTGTTCCCTTTATAGCGATGCAATACGTGCGCAATATGATTGCGCTCCATATCGGAAAGGGCGTAAGAACCGGCAGATAGTGACGGGCTGGAACCCGGCAACCCGGCATACATAAAATCATGGACGTCCAAGGTCGGCTTTTCGGTCAGGATAACCACACGTTCGAGCGTGTTTTCCAGCTCCCGCACATTACCCGGCCAATTATAGTTCATCAATGACTTCAATGCCTCATCAGATATAGAAAGGCCGTCTCTTTTATACTTGGCGCCAAGTCTCTCCAGAAAATACAGGACCAATACCGGAATATCCTCCTTACGCTCACGAAGAGGAAGGAGATATACGGGCATGACGTTCAGGCGGAAAAAAAGGTCCTCGCGAAATGCCCCGCGCTGGATGGCCCCATCGAGATTCTTGTTCGTAGCCGCAATAATACGGACATCTACTTTAATGGAACGATGGCTGCCGACCTTGGATATGGTTTTCTCTTCTACGGCCTTGAGCAGCTTGGCCTGGACATCCAGGCTGATATTGGCGATTTCATCAAAAAAGATAGTGCCGCCTTGCGCCAGCTCGAATTTGCCGATCTTGGTAGCCTCTGCACCGGTAAAAGAGCCTTTGACGTGCCCGAAGAGTTCGCTCTCAAAAAGGGTTTCCACCAGTGTTCCGCAATCCACGGCCACAAAGGGATTTTTACTGCGCTGGCTCATCTCATGGATCTGCCTGGCCACCAGTCCCTTTCCGGTTCCGCTCTCACCGGTTATAAGTACGGTGCTGTCCGTCGGCGCTATTAGTTCCATCATACGGATGATCTTGGACATCGCCTTGCCTTGATAGACAATGCGGGGCGTACCCTCTTTACTCTTAAGCTCCTGTTTCAGATAAATATTCTCCATGGCCAGGCGCCTGGTATCCATGGCCCGTTTTACCAGTATGCGAAGCTCGTCCGGCTCAAAAGGCTTTGGGAAAAAGTCATAGGCCCCGGATTTCATGGCCTCTACCGCCAAAGGTATAGTGCCAAAGCCGGAAATAACAATTACCACCGCCTGCGGGTCCTGCTCCTTGATCTGGTTAAGCACCTCCATGCCGCCCATATCCGGCATCCTCATATCCAGCAGAACCAGATCAAAGGAAGACTCTTCGAATGCCTTCAAGCCAGACCGGCCGGTGGCAGCCGTGCCCACCTCATAACCTTCCCTGGAGAGGGCATGGTAGCAGCCGTCGCGGATGGCCTCGTCATCGTCGATAATTAGTATCTTACCGCGCATCCTCATGGTTATCTTTTCCTACCGGCAGTTGGATGATAAATGTCGTGTCCTCTCCTGGTCTGGAGTTGATCTGAATCGATCCCCCGTGCTTCCGGATGATTCCGTGACTGATGGAAAGGCCCAGTCCAGTCCCCTTGCCACGTTTTTTCGTCGTAAAAAAGGGCTCAAATATCTTGTTCAGGTTTTTCTTGCTTATACCCGGCCCGGTATCTTTAAAGTACATGAAAAAATTAGACTCTTCCTTCGAATATCCGGTCTCAATCGTTAAGGTCCCCTGCCCTTCCATGGCCTCAGCCGCATTAATCATCATATTTAAGGCTACCTGCTCCAGATTGCTGCGATTTCCCCATACCCGGGGCAGATTCTCGCCCAGCTTCATCTCTACGCGAACCGGCCTGAAGAGGATGTGGTCACAAATCAGGTCGAACATATCGAGGATAACCTGGTTGATATCCACCCACTCCCTTTCGGCCGTGTCACTGCGGCCAAAATCAAGGAGCCCGCGCACAATCATACGGCAACGGGTCGCTAATCTGGAAATCTTCTCCAGACGCTGGGCCTGGGCATCGCCTTCAGGCAGGTCTTCCAGGGCCAGTTTCGCGTACATCAGTATGCCGCCCAGGGGATTATTAATCTCATGCGCCAGCTCTGCGGAAAGCTTACCCATGGCCGCAAGTCGCTCCAGATGTAAAAGCTGTTTCTCCAGCCTTTTGCGTTCACTGAAATCCCTGACAATCCCCTCATAGCCGACGACCTTACCGCTTCCATCCCTTATGGCATTCCCGGTCAAAGAGACGGAGATCTTGCCGCCGTCCTTTTTTCTGAGCGTAAGTTCATAATTACGTATAAAACCTTCCTGCTCGATCCTTTTTCTAAAATCCTTCTCATCCTGCGGATAGTAAGATAATTGATGGATTGACCCCACGGCCAGTAGTTCCTGCGGTGAGGCATATCCAAGGAGGCTGGCGCCATAGGGATTTACAGCCAGCAATCGACCCTCCCTGTCCGCTATAAAAAGCATCTCCGGGGCCTCTTCAAAAAATCGGCGAAAACTTTTATCAGAAATCTCCATCGGATTTGTTCTATCGTAACAATTTAGATTTTCGAAAGCCTGTCGTAAATGCGATGCCCCTCCAGAGGCGGGTCTTTGAGTTATAAAGCCTAAAGTGTTACCACTTATATGAACGAATCCGGAAATCAAGAAATCAGGAATAGAATAGTATTTTTCTTCATGAGTTCCTGAGTTCCAAATTTAAGAATCTGTAGTATTCCAGGCTCTTGAAATCCAATGTTTTCAACCAGCTAATAATGTCACATTCTATCTAGTTCCCCTTCGGAACCCCGTCGCGTTCTTCTTTTGTAGGAGCACCTTCCAGGTGCGATTTCTGCTTCCCAGATGGACACTATCTAATAACAAACAGGGTAAAAGTCAATGTCAACGTCCCTACGTGCCCTCGATCCGTCTGCGGTCCGCCGTAGGCGGACTCCGGTAAGTTTCGCTCAGAAACACAGGGGTTCCCTAAAAAACTAAGGAAACTCCGGGCGCTTAAAAACTTGACACCTTCCAGCCCAGGTGTTAAATAATGCTCACGGTAAAAAATCGGGACGTAGCGCAGTTTGGTAGCGCACCTGAATGGGGTTCAGGGGGCCGGAGGTTCAAATCCTCTCGTCCCGACCAGATTTCTCGAAAAGCGGTCTATCCACCAGATAGGCCGCTTTTTTTGTGCTTTTGAAGGTCGCTTATCCGCGGTTTGATGTCCGGGCCTTGTCCTTGGGCTTGAACAGGAGACAGGACGTTCCTGAGCTTGTTTGCACTACTTGCGACGGGAACTCCTGGCTTTTGAAATTCATGGCCCGACACCCGTGCGGAAAGTTTTTATCCCAGGTCACATAGTAGTGTTTGCACTTATGGCAGTCGATCATGTTTCCAATCTAAAAAGGCTGTCAGCTATCAGCGTTCAGCTTTCAGAAGTCAAAAGTCAAAAGTCAAAAAACATTCGAACGACTCGAACAATTAGAACGCTTGTAACACGTTAGGTGTTTGAAACAGTCCTACATTCAGAAAAGGCTATTAATCTGGAACTCAGAAAATCAGGAAAAGATAGACCCCTTTATTTGGGTTTGCACTTCCCTGAGTTCCTGATTTCCAGATTTGATATGTTTCTTTGCACTTTTTGTCATGCGTTTTCAAAACACTAAATTGTTACGAACGGTTGAAGGCCAATTACTGATTGCCGGGAGGGCTATGTTGAGGCCGGAACGAGACATGACCTGATATTCTGACCGATCTCCCGAACCCTGGATAACACCTCTTCTTCGTTTACAGTCTTGATAATCCCGTTCTCCATGATGACCCGGCCGTTTATCACCGAAGAAATCACATCCGCGCCACTTACGGCATAGACCAGGTGCGAGTACAGGTTATAGACCGGCGTCAGATGGGGCTTATTCATATCTATGACGATGATGTCCGCCTTCTTGCCGACCTCGAGACTTCCGATCTTTCTGCCGGACCTGAGGACCTTGGCTCCATTAGTAGTAGCCATGCGTACGGCCGTTCTGGCATCTATAACCGTGGGATCCAGGCAATAAACCTTGTGCAGTTTAGCCATGGTGTCTATCTCCTGAAAAAGGTCCAGGTTATTGTTACTGGCGCACCCATCCGTGCCTATGCCTACGGTTATGCCTGCTTCCAGGAGCTGCGGCACCGGCGCCACCCCCGAGGCCAGTTTCATGTTGCTCTCCGGGCAATGGACAACCTTTACCCTGTTTTCAGCCAATGCCTCTATATCCGCCTTATCCAGCACTACACAATGGTTGGCCACCAGATGCTCATCCAGAAGCCCTAATTCCTTCAGATGAATGACCGGTGAATGCCTGTACCGGGCCCGGATAGCCTCCACCTCGCTCCTGGTTTCAGCCAGGTGGATCACGATAGGCACATCATATAATACGGCCAGGTCTTTGGCCCGCTGAAGGAGGTCCGGCGAACAGGTATAGGTGGCATGGGGATCGATGGTAATAGAGATAAGAGGGTGTCCCCTCCACTTGAGAATGAGTTCTTCTGTATATTTGAAGCCGTTTTCCAGTTCGCCGTAATTGGGCGAAGGGAAATCAAATAATCCCTCGCCGATCCAGGCCCGCAGGCCGGCCTTGGCCGCGGCCTGAGCCACCTGATCCGTAAAGAGATACATATCACAAAAGGTGGTGGTTCCGGAGCGTATCATCTCCACACAGGCCAGAAGGGTTGCCCAATAGACCACATCCGCATTCATCTTACGCTCGGCCGGAAAGATATAATCGTTAAGCCAGGTCATAAGGGGCAGGTCATCGGCCAACCCCCGGAAGCAGGTCATGGCCGCATGGGTGTGGCAGTTGATAAGGCCGGGCATAATCACCCCGCCCCGGGCCTCCAGCACACGCCCTGCCCTTACTGAACCGGCAACTACCGGCCCCGGACCAACGGCAATAATGCTGTCACCCTTTATAGCCACGGCCCCATCTTCAATAATTTCCCCGTCGGCATTAAGGGTAAGCACCGTACCCCCGGTAATGACCAGGTCAGCCGCCATTTTATCGTTACCACCGCTCATATAATTTCCCTTCATGTATTATTAAGTATTGTCAAAAATAAACCACAGAGGACACAGAGTTTTTAAAATTTAAAATTCTTTTTCTCTGCGCTCTCTGTGGTTAATCTTTCATGGCCTTAAGCAGTCTCGAAACCAGAAGGACAAGATTTGGCTCCGCCTTGCCGGCAGTAGCAATAACATCTTCTAAATGTATAGGCTGCATGCACTCAGGAAGATTCACATTGGCGATCACAGAGACGGCAAAGACCTTGATCCCGGCATGGTTGGCTGCTATAACCTCCGGCACCGTGGACATGCCGACCGCATCCGCGCCGATCATCCGCAAAAAACGGGTCTCGGCCGGGGTCTCCAGACTGGGGCCGGAAACCGCCACATAGACGCCTTTTTGTACGGGGAGGCCGGATGCCAAGGCGACCTCCTCCGCCTTATCACAAAGCGCCCGATCATAAGGCACAGACATGTCCGGAAAACGCGGCCCCCATTCGTCAATATTCGGCCCCCGCAAAGGATTTACCCCCATGAGATTGATGTGGTCACGGATAATCATGAGGTCTCCCGGCTTAAAGAGCGGATTTAAGCCTCCGGCGGCGTTTGATAAGATCAATGTCCTGACGCCTAAGGTAGCCAGTACCCGTACCGGAAACGTAACTTCCTCCAGAGAGTAGCCCTCGTAGAAATGAAAACGCCCCTGAAAGGCCAGGACCGCCTTACCGCCCAGATGCCCGGCGATCAACTGCCCGGCATGACTCTCCACGGTAGATTCGGGAAAATGCGGGATGTCATGGTATGGGATGATCTTGTGCTTCTCAATCCGGTCCGCCAGACCGCCTAAGCCGGTTCCCAGGATAATGCCGACCGTGGGCTTTAGATCCAGCCCATCGGCTAAAAAACGCGCCGCCTCGTCAATTTTTTTACGGTATTCAGATACGCTCACGGCAGTCCATGCTCCTCCGCAATGCAATATTGAAAAATTACCTCAGAGACCGCCAAGAACGCTGAGATAACATGTTTAATAGTTTACAGTTTTTCTCTGCGAACTCTGTGTGCTCTGTGGTGAAAAGGCTTTTTACGAATTGTTCAATACTTCACCGGCCTAAAAATGTAAAGGACATAAATGTAGCCAATATCACCGGGGAAAGCAACTGCAAATAGGGAGTACGAACATATACTTCGCCTTCGGTGGCCATAATCTGTCTAATGTTTAATTACAATTTTATCCTGTTGTATTTTTTAGCAAATTTCTATACGATACTTGTCATATTCAGCTCAGACGAAAAAAGTAGAGTCTACATGATATATATAAGTTGGCGTGAGGAACCATGACAGAAACCTACCAATTCGCGTTGAAGTACGATGGCGAAGCGTTTCGCACGCACGAGATGGATGCGAGGGATCTCGCACCTGCACTCATCGGCCTCTGTGACCTTGTTGACGAGGCGAACCGCACTCTGAACGCCGGACGATCTCGCATTGACATCAAAGTGCGCACCTTGCGCGACGGCAGTTTTCAAATTGATGTTGCGCTCGTTCAAAGCATCGTTGATCAGGCGGTTGATCTGCTGTCCGGCAATAATGTCACGGCTCTCATTGCATTGGTCACATTGCTGGGACTCGGCAGAGGTGCGTGCATTGGCCTTATTGAATTGATCCGGCGACTCAAAGGCCTTGCGCCGCGAGCGGTGAAGGACCTCGGCGAAGGAAAGGTAGAGATTCTGTTGGAAGATGGTCAGGCGCTTCAGATTCACAAAGAGACTCTGCTCGTCTATCAGTCCCGAAAAGCAAGAGAAGCCGTGCACAGAGTGGTAAAGCCATTGGAACGTGAAGGAGTGGACACCGTTGACATCCTGCACGACACCGAGATTGTTCAGAGAATCACGAAGGATGAGGCGAAGTACTTCGAACCGACATTTGAAGAAACCAGAAGAGTCACAGACCGCCGTACAATATTGAGCATTCAAGCTCTCTGGTTTCGAGGCGATAACAAGTGGCGATTCATGGAGAGGGACGCCCCTATTTCAGCCACAATCGACGACCAAGCGTTTATTGAACGAATTCTGAAAGAGGATGAACCGTTTCAGCCCAGTGATCAACTTGAAGTCGTCCTGCAACAGACCGAAACCACCACGCCCCAAGGAGATTTGAAAGTCGAGTACAGCGTGAAAGAAGTCTTAAACCATATTAAGGCGCCGAGACAACAGAGGCTCGGGATATAACGCCAACGGGCTGCGGATGAGGAGAATCCGCAGCCCGTTAAACCGTTACAGCTATGGCGACTCCAGATTTTCTGTACAAGTACCAATCACTAAGCGCCCATTCGCTGGCCGCGTTGACCAACAATACCATTTGGCTAGCGAAGCCAAAGAGCTTCAACGATCCGTTCGATTGCGCCATAACGCTGGACCGCCAGAAGTACAAGGAGTCCGTCATGCACGCAATATCTGTGGCTATGGAGCGTGCCAAGTCAGATAGACTGCGGCCTGAACATCTTCAAGATGTCTGGCCCGGGGATAAGGAAGCGTTCGAGCGTTTCAGGGACAGCTTGCTGAAGTTGGTTCAAAACATGGGCATTTGCTCGTTTAGTGCATTACCAAACCATCTGCTGATGTGGTCGCACTATGCCAACCACCATCGCGGGTTCTGCATCGGATACGACTGCTGTGAGGGCACCAAGTTTCGAGAGCTAGCGCATGAAGTGCGATACGAAGATTCAGTACCGAGCCTGACCGTGGCTGACTTCGCTCCTCCAGACAACGAAGAGGCATTAGACGCACTGTGGCTCACAAAGGCGAAGTGCTGGTCGTATGAGCAGGAGTGGCGTGTCATGATGAACGAAGGGGACAAGGCCTATCAAGCTCCTTCGTCGGTAGTCTCCGTAATCTTTGGTGCTCGAATGCCAGAGTCTGATCGAATCATGGTCGCACAAGCTCTTCGGCATCAGCCAGAAATCGAATTCAAAGAGGCGATCCTCAGACAAGGTGAGTTCCTCATTGAGATCGTCGAAGCATGAATCAGCGTTATGTTCTGAACGTGGGTGCAGGCGTCGGCAAAGGCCGCGCCAGGATGGAGGCACCCACTGTTTAGGGGGATAGACGCTAATGGATATCGAAGGCGCACTCCGAAGATACATATTGGACGAGTTGCTTCTCCTTATTGGCACCCGCATCCGGCAGTTGTATGATGACCAGAAGCCGATAGCCGAAGAGACACTGGAGCAACAACACGGCTTACTTGTTCGTCGCGCCCCAGTCACGCTTACGGCTTGGCAGCTATCGGACCTCGCTTACCTTGCAATACTGCATACCCATGATTTTGCAAGTCGGATGCCCAGCCGAGAGGATCTCGTGGAGTTGATGAACCTCTTCCACGAAAGGGACGGCCGAGTTGGCAGCGCATGGTTTGAAGGCCTGAGCGGTGAAGACGCAACCATGGGATTTACACTTGGCTTCTCGCAGAAGCAGTTCTGGTATCAGGAGCTCCATAGGATTCGCGCCGAGTTCAATCGACAAGTGGAAATCCTCGAAGTGCTCTCACCCTGTGCTTTCCCGAATCTTGGACTAGATTCGATATGTCAGGAGGCTACCGGGTTCGATCTCCGCACCTTCAGGAAGCTGGCATTCGCCCTGTATGCTGTCGGTGGGAGAAATACTGACTTGACCCACTTCAGCTTTGACAGGAGGAGCGGCAAGCTCGATGAGGCCATCACTACCGCAAACGTTCATCGGCTGATGGACTTTTATACGGCAGACTACCGTCAGATCCGACAGAGCCCGCTGGCCGAAAACGCCTTCTTCGCATGGCCGATTGTTCGGACTGCTACGAACCGGCGAATTGCCGTTAATGAGTACTTTCTTGCTCGCAAGATCGCGGATGGACCCTACTGGATTCTCCGAGACCATTTTATGTCTCTGCCAAACCGTTCCGACCAGGAGACCTTTGTTCGGCACTTCGGCAAGTTGTTCGACCTGTACTTCGAGGAACTACTCAAATACTACTTCCCGCGAGACTCTTTCAGGAGAGTTGCCGAGATCCCCGGAAGGCGGAACGCGGACTGGATTCTGCAATACCACGACTGGACGTTCATAATTGAGCTCAAATCCGCGTTTATTCCTTTGGCAGTCAGAAGGAACTACCCAGATCCGGCAGCCATAAGAGCCTACTTGCCAAAACTGTCCGACGGAATCCGGCAACTAGACGCAACTGCTGCGGACATTGGCGATCACGACCACGTTCTCAAGATCCTTGTTCACTACGAGCCTCTGTTCGTTTCTGACGGTGTTCTCCGTCCTTTGGCCATCCGAGATTGCTCCAAAGAGTTGGTCTCTCAGGAACGGGTCTTCTTCTCTGACCTGGAAGATATCGAATCCCTGTTCCAAGTTATGTATGACGCACCGACTGTGGCGCAGGCCATCCTCCGGGGAAAGCTCGACCTTGAGACTCGAGACGATGGGGCTGCACGAGGAAGGGAGTTTCATCAAGTGATCCAGCGGAACACAGAGCCTGAGGTCAACAGATTTGTGCATCATCACATTGATCACTATTCAAAGTACATTTTCCCGGATGGTGCGCGCGGTGGCGAACTCAACGACGCCGAAATCGCGGGAACATAACAACTGCATTCACTCGGATGTAAGTTCCGCTGCGGATGAAAAGAATCCGCTGATTGCTCGGCGCAAAGCGCCTCACAACCTGCGGATTGAGCAGACGCCCTCCGGGCGCTCCTCATCCGCAGCCCGTTATACGAGGCAACTACATGAAATGAATGGTGAATCATATGAAAGTATTTCTTAGTCATGCATTAGTAGACAAGGAAATTGCAGAAAAGGTTAAACAACTATTATCCTCAGTATCATTGGGGTTGATAGACCCTTGGTTATCATCTTCACTAGATGGCCTAAAACCAGGCGATGTGCTATGGAATGAGATTCATGAACAGTTAAGAAAAGCTGACAAAATAATTACCATTTTAACACCTAACAGTTATTTACGTCCCTGGCTTTTGTATGAAAGCGGGTATGTGGCTGGCTCAAAGGGAGCTAATGTCGTACCGCTCACCGTTGGCATTACCAAATCCGACCTTCCATCTCCACTTTCCGCTTATGTTATATATGCAGCAGATAAAGAAGACGACTTAGCCAAACTGCTATTCCAAATGCTTTCAGAAGTAGTTCCCTCTCCAAATAGAGAATTAATTAATACTCAATCACTGCAATTTATAAAGGAAAGTAAAATCTTATTTGATAAGCTTTCTAAGATAGACGAATTAAATGAATGCAAGTTCTTGGACGCATTAAATATAAAGCTAATCGATAAACTGAAAGCCTCTGAAATTCTCCACAGAAAACTGTCCGATCCTGATGTAAGCAACATTTCAATCATCACTTATACTAATGAAGTAGAAGCTGGCGCTATAAATCACTACAGAGTGCAAGGGAGAAAACAAATTCATATTTTTAAGAGGTCATTATTTGCTGATTTAAGCGAGCAGCAATCATGTAATATTTTACGCATAAGAGATGGCGCATCAGTGAAACAATGGAATAAATATAAAATATCCTTACAGGCGTCTATAGCTCTCGAAGATGAGTTTAAAGAAAATGATGCAGTCAAAGTGGAACAATATTTTTATGACTCCCCACCTTCAAAGCGTGCATATCTTTTTGATGAAACAGAGGCAATTATCGCCTTCTATGAGAATGCAGAAAATCCTATTCTCATAGGGGGTAGCAATTACAAAGGTATGAACAAGTCACAAAGCCTTTGGGTAACCAGTAAAACAGATATAGGCAAATTTCTTATAAATGAATTAATTCAGACAACTAATACTTTCAAAAAAACATGTCGCACATGGAATGAGGAAAAAAAATGCGTAGATAATTTGATGGGCTGGAGACAAGCGGTCCGGCAGCCTTGCTGTAATCCTAAAGCCGTCTTTTTGGATATGGATGGTGTTTTGTATAATTCTTTGCCAAATTATGTAACTGCATGGCAAGAAAGTTTCAAATTGATCGGTATAGAATTTCCAGAAATTGAGGTTTACAGACAAGAAGGAAGACCGGGAAGAGCAACAGTAGAGGCCTTCTTAAAGGCACAAAAAATTAAAGACATTACTATTTCTCAAATTGATGCAGTATTAAAAAGAAAAGCTGAAGTGCTAACTCAGTTGGGGCACTCTCATATTCAAGAAGGTGCCACAGAGCTAGTTGAAGCGATAAGAAAATCCAATCTCGGAATGTGGGTTGTTACTGGGTCTACAAAGGATGGCATAAAAGAGCAAATTGTCAAAAATTTTTCAGGCGTTATTCCAATTGAAAATATCATAACAGGCAATGACTATGCCATCGGGAAGCCGTATCCATTCCCTTATCTTATAGCAGTTTTGAAAGCCAAAATTTGCGCCGAAGATGCAATTGTAATTGAAAACGCACCATTAGGTATCGAATCTGCTGACAAAAGTGGGGCATATTGCATTGCTGTCAATACAGGTATTCTTGAAGATATTGCCTTGGAGGTTGCAGGTGCGAGGGTGATATTTCGCTCTTGTCGCCAGTTGGCTGACAAATGGGCACAGATTTTAAAAGAACTGCAAAATCACATATAAAAGATCGATGGTGACGTTGTTTCTCACATTGCATAACGTTCGACAGATGGAAACGCATGCCCGGCGTTCGGAACATAGATAACCTCGCAACATTTGCCTCAATATTTTTATTTGACTCAGAAGGCTATGGAGTTTATACTTTAAAGTATAAACTTAACCCTTGGAGGATTCCGATGAAAGCCACAGCAAAAGATCTGAGATTTCGCTCAAAAGAACTCATCGATTCTGTCGGAAGAGGGGAAGAGGTCATTATCACTTTCCGTGGCAAGCCTTGTGCCAAGCTCGTTCCCTATCGGGAAATTAAAAACAAAACAGAAAAAAATAAGTTGTTCGGCATGTGGAAAGATAACGACAACGTCGAAAATGTTAATGCGTATGTCCGGAAGTTAAGAAAAGGAAGATTCTAAATGCTTGTCGATACAGATGTGCTCATTTGGTACTTGAAAGGAAACGAGAAGGCCTACCAAGCCATTGAGAATCTGAATAATCTCTATATCTCCGTTGTGAGCTATATGGAGCTTGTCCAAGGAATGAGAAACAAAAAAGAATTGAATAATCTTCGCAAGGGTCTCCATGCCTGGAACGCACAACTCCTTTATATTTCAGAAGAAATCTCTGCAAAGGCAATGTCTTATGTTGAACAGCACTTCCTTAGCCATTCAATGCAAGTAGCAGATGCACTAATAGGCGCCACAGCAATGGCTTACGGCATTCCTGTTCTCACAGGGAACGACAAACACTATAAAGTCATAAGCAATCTTCAAATCAAAAAATTCAGGCCATAGCATATTGAAATATAGCGAATCGAACCGTTTTTTATGTAATTTATCATTCGACCAGATTTAATTGACTTTTGAGAGTTAACCCGCAGGCGAGATTTCCAGGCGGTAGGTTTTATGCATATTCGTTTTGCAGTTCTTTTAATGAAGAAAATCTCTCTCCCCCCTTTTTTTTAGATTCTATCGCCTCTCTGGTTCTCATGTTGACATATTCGATGCAGAAAAGCGACGAACAAATATGTGAGGTCACAAAAATGAAAAAAACAGTATTGGATGCAGAAGAAAAAGATATCCTGGAGTCCTATGAGCGCGGAGAATGGATGCTGTAAAGACGGCCTAATCGGATAACCGGGGGTGTTGCATGCCGAGAGATCCACTAGTAGCTACTGAGCACGTTACCTTCGAGACCGCTGCGGAGCATGCTTCTACCGAGGTTCCGGTCTTTTCCCCGGGACATCGTGCTGATGAAACCCGACAACAGCTAATGGGGCAGCGATATGAGTGTGCGACTCACGTAGTCGTTTGCGATCATAAGAAGTTTCTGGGAGTGGTAAGGATCGAGAATTTACTGGCGGCAGCCGCTGATACTACCCTGGAAGACCTGATGGATCGCGATGCCCCCGTTGTTGCGCCGGGAGTAGATCAAGAAGTCGCAGCATCGCGCGCCGTGCGCAACGAGGAATCCGCCTTGGCCGTTGTTGACCAGGAAGGGCGCTTCGTTGGGATTATCCCGCCTCACCGGCTGCTTGCGGTATTGCTGTCCGAGCACGAGGAGGATCTGTCCCGTTTAGGCGGCTTCACCAAGAGCACTGCGGTTGCACGCACCACCAGCGAGGAGCCGGTTCAGCGCCGCTTTTGGCATCGTGTTCCGTGGCTTCTGGTAGGTCTCGGCGGAGCCCTGCTCGCTGCGGACTTTGTCGGCTGGTTCGAGGCACAGCTTCAGGACAAAATCATACTGGCGTTCTTCATCCCGGGCATCGTCTATTTAGCGGATGCCGTCGGCACCCAGACCGAAACCGTTGTCGTCCGCGGGCTATCCGTTGGAGTCACTATGCGAAGGATGATAGCGCGGGAACTGCTGGCCGGTCTCGTGATCGGCTTGGCCCTCGCGGTGGTTGCAGGACCTTTGGTATGGTGGCGTTGGGGGGACTCAGACATTGCGTTTTGCGTGGGGCTGTCTGTATTTGCTGCATGCTCGACGGCCACGTTGACTGCTATGGCGCTTCCCTGGCTTTTGGATACCTTCAGACTCGATCCAGCTTTCGGTAGTGGACCACTGGCCACTGTAATTCAAGACCTGTTATCGATCCTCATTTACTTTGCCATTGCTTATGCCGTGGTGCAATGACAGGAGGCCGCCTGATCAGACGCTTCACCTGACTGCCTTGTTCGGCAAGGAGGGCATCCAGGCCACGGTTGACTCGTGACAAATAAATGAGGATTATACAAAAAATAAAAATACGCCGGCCAGACTTGGGGAAAGGAGGTGATAATGTGAAGAGACTGATTATTGCTGTGTTGTTTATCGTACTAACCTCAGGGGCAGTATTTGCATCAGGGGGCAAGAATCGGGGAACAACGGGATCCGGAACAACATCGACAGGTTCCACTTCCCAAGGTACGGCATCTCAGCCGCGTACCGGTCGATAGTGAGATACAACTCGCAGGAGCAGAGGCCTCCTGTTCCTGCGAGTCAGTCGATTTTCCCGTAAGCCTCTTTTAAAAAGCCTTGACAACGACATGCCGTTAGCGTATAAATGAAAATAATTATCATTTAATGGTTACTCCTAATTATGTTGAAATCTGGGCAAAGATACAAGGCAATGGTGGATAAGCTCAAGGAACACCATCATAAGTTGACGCCCCAGCGCCTCGCCATCATTAATATTCTCTCTCACAGCGAAGGCCACCCCAGCGTTGAAGATATTTACCGACAGCTTCAAAGTAACTTCCCCGGGGTCAGCGAAGCGACCGTGTATCGTAATATATTGCTTATCAAATCATTGGGCGAGGTCCTCGAACTTGGATTCGCAGGGGAGAGCACTCGTTATGATGGCCGCAAACCGCATCCTCATCCCCATATAGTGTGCGTCAAATGCAAGAAAATCGTCGACCCTGACCTGGAAAGTTTGAATGAAATGACGAAGGAAATTACTGAAGAAAGCGGTTTTGATATCCTGACGTATCGGCTTGATTTTTTCGGCATATGTCCGGATTGCCGCAAAAAAAGCAGATAATTTTTTTCCTTTTCTATTGCGAATGATTCTCATTTGTAATAGAATAGTAAATAATTATGAAAGTTAAGACGAAAGGAGACCAGTATGAAAAAAACTAAAAAGTTGACCACCAGGAACGGTGCCCCCGTCGTCGACAACCAGAACGTCATGACTGCCGGGCCGCGAGGGCCGCAGCTCTTGCAGGATGTCTGGTTCATCGAGAAACTGGCCCACTTCGACCGGGAAGTAATACCCGAGCGCCGCATGCACGCCAAGGGTTCCGGCGCCTACGGCACCTTCACCGTAACCCACGACATCACCAAGTACACCAAGGCGAAAATCTTCTCCAAGGTCGGCAAGAAGACCGACTGCTTCGTCCGCTTTTCCACCGTCGCCGGCGAACGCGGCGCCGCCGACGCCGAGCGCGATATTCGGGGTTTTGCGATGAAGTTCTACACCGAGGAAGGAAACTGGGACCTCGTGGGAAACAACACGCCGGTCTTCTTCCTGCGCGATCCCCTCAAGTTTCCCGATCTCAACCACTCCGTGAAAAGGGATCCCCGCACCAACCTGCGGAGCGCCCTCAACAACTGGGATTTTTGGACTTCCCTGCCCGAGGCGCTGCATCAGGTCACCATTGTAATGAGCGACCGAGGCATCCCTGCCAGTTACCGTCACATGCACGGCTTCGGCAGCCATACCTTCAGCTTCATCAACGCCAAGAACGAACGCTACTGGGTCAAGTTCCACCTGAAGACACAGCAAGGGATTAAGAACCTGACCGACCAGGAAGCCGAGGCGATCATCGGCAAGTGCCGGGAGAGCCACCAGCGAGACCTCTATGGGAGCATAGAGAAGGGTGACTTTCCGCGCTGGACTTTCTATGTGCAGATCATGCCGGAGAAGGAGGCGGCAAAATGCCCATACCACCCCTTCGACCTGACTAAGGTCTGGTTTAAAAAGGATTATCCGCTGATCGAGGTGGGCATTCTCGAACTGAACAAAAACCCGGAAAATTATTTTGCCGAGGTCGAACAGTCGGCCTTCAACCCGGCCAACGTCGTCCCCGGCATCGGTTTTTCACCCGACAAGATGCTTCAGGGGCGGCTCTTCTCCTACGGTGACGCCCAACGCTATCGCCTGGGGGTGAACCACCACCAGATCCCCGTCAATGCCCCCCGTTGCCCGTATCATAGTTTCCACCGCGACGGCGTCATGCGGGTGGACGGCAATTATGGCAGCACCTTGGGGTACGAACCCAACAGTTACGGTGAGTGGCAGGAACAGAAGAATTTTGCCGAACCGCCCCTGGCCTTGGAGGGAGCCGCCGACCACTGGGACCACCGCGTGGACGATGATTACTACTCCCAGCCCGGCAAGCTCTTCCGTCTCATGAGTGCCGCCCAACAGAAGGTTCTCTTTGAAAACACCGCTCGCGCTATGGGCGATGTGCCACGGGAGATCAAGATCCGCCACATCGGCAACTGTTTGAAAGCCGATCCGGCTTATGGCAAAGGAGTAGCCATGGCACTAGGCATTCCTCTGCGCGAAATTCCGAAATAGACAAGTGCAACTAATCGGGTAAGGGCGGGCTTTTCTCCCGCCCTTACCACAGCGCCCCGCATCCGCCTGAGGGGGGCGGCATTTACCCTATCTCCCGAACCCGGGGCTTTGTCATGTTGTGCTGACTTGCCCGGAGACTTGGCCTTGTATGCCGTTTACTCGCCACGTCCTGTGGCTCGCCCTTCGGGCCAGCAAATCTGTTCAAAATCGTTCATCCTGACGATTTTGTCTGTTCGTCGGCTCATAGCTTTGCGCTCCGGGTTACCGCTCCCTGCGGTCGCTCTCGCCGTTGGCTCGTGGTCTCCGCTGCGCTTCGAACCCTTCAGACAGTCTCTCACGATTCCGCCCTTGCCTTCGGCTGGTACTTCTGCTAACGTATCACTACGTGGGCAGGGTTCACGTACAGGGGGCTTGCACCCCATAAGTTCACGCCCATGCCGGGCGTACACAAGTCGCTCAACCGGACGAGCGAAAAAGCTGCGTACCGGTTAGCTTCACATTCGGCATAAAACTAATGATCAAGAGGAGGATCTAATGAAACTACAAAAAATGTCGTTCGTGATTTCGGCGGTGTTTTTGCTTGTTTTATCGGCAGTAGTAGTGGCAGCAGGCGATTTTGACTGGACAAGAGATTTTAACAGCAGGGCTGGAGCTGATCCGTCAGGATTCAGGGCAAGACTTGCTACCCGCTTTAATATAGGCGATGCACAAATCACTGCCGTACTCAGCAATGTTGGAAGACCCGCAGATGCCTATATGGTATTACGTCTTGGAGAAATGTCAGGAAGGCCAACAGATTATGTTATCGAGAGATATAAATCCGGAAAAGGCAAAGGCTGGGGGGTACTTGCGCAGAGCCTGGGTATCAAACCCGGATCAAAAGAATTCCATGCCCTGAAGCGTGGCAACGATATTTACGATGGCAAAGATAAAGGCAAATGTAAGGACAAAAATAAAAGTAAAGGTAAGGGCAGAGACTGAAGGCGAGAACAAGGTCTATCGAAATGAGAATATGAAAGCGGGATTGCCCCTGGATTGCCAATAAAGCCGGCTCCCAGCGATGCCCATCGTTAAATGCCGAAGGAGGAGAAAAGATGAGCATTGAAGTCACGCGCAACTTTCTTCTGTGGTGTACGATCATTAACTACGGAATATTGCTGGTGTGGTTTCTGTTCTTCGCGCTTGGGCACGATTGGATTCAGCGCATACACGGCAGGTGGTTTCGACTGTCCGGTGATCAGTTCGACGCTCTTCACTACGCCGGGATGGCGATCTTCAAGATCGGAATCATTCTGTTCAACTTGGTGCCCTTTATCGTTCTATGTATCATCAGCTGAAGATATTCTCCGGCCAAAATGAGAGTCGGTATGTGGAATATAGCGGAATATAGTCTGTCTGGACGATGGGATGCCCTTAAGATTCTAAGTTTACAATGTATTAGAGTGGGACGGAATACGAGGGACGGTCATGTTTTTATGCAATTTATCATTCGACCAGATTTAATTGACTTTTGAGAGTTAACCCGCAGGCGAGATTTCCAGGCGGTAGGTTTTATGCATATTCGTTTTGCAGTTCTTTTAATGAAGAAGACCTCTCCCCTCTTTTTTTAGATTCTATCGCCTCTCTGGTTCTCATGTTGACATATTCGATGAAATCGCGGTCTTCTTTTATTTTCAAAAACTCTATATAATTGAGCACTTCCTCTTTTTCCCGGCTTGATAGCATTTTGATGCCATTCAGAATTAATTTATCAACCTTAAGCACCTGTGCCACGTATCCCTCCCCCCTTTTCTGAAGTTTTGTCGAACGATAGCACTGTAAACTTTAAAAGGCAATAAGCTTCGGCGCTGGGTTGCAATGCGATTGGATAGAAGGCGGAGGGTATCCCCGTTGCTCCTTCCATCTTGACATACGACCTGTTTATGGACTATATTTAGTCATACCCGGAAAGGGAGGCAACCCATGAAACTGTCCAGCCAGATCAAGCCTATCAGTTACCTGAAAGCCCATGCCGCCGAAATCGTAAGGAATCTGGGCAAGCAGCGTAAGCCGCTGATCATCACCCAGAACGGCGAAGCCAAGGTGGTCATGCAGGACATCGAAAGCTACGAGCAAACCCAGGAAACGATGGCTCTTCTAAAAATACTGGCACTCGGGACCCGCCAGATCGAGGAAGGCAAGGTCCAGCCTGCTGAGGATGTGATCAAACGCCTGCGCGAGCGACGGGAGGCTCGTTGATGCCGTTCGCGGTTTTGCTGACCAATGACGCAGCACGTGATCTCGACGAGCTTTATGACTATATCGCTCTGTACGATGCGCCCCAAAAAGCGGACTACGTCTTGGAGCAGATCGAGAAAGCCTTCTCCAGGCTGTCCGAATCCCCCGAGCGGGGCGCCTATCCGAAAGAACTGCTGGCGTTGGGGATTCGGGAATACCGCGAGGTTTTTTTCAAACTCTACCGCATCATCTACAGAGTCATGGACAAGAACGTCTATGTTCTGCTGATTGTCGATGGCCGTCGTGACATGCAGACGCTGTTGCAGCGGCGATTGTTAGACGCGTAATGTAGTGCCGGATTTGTAACGGGGTGTAAAGAAAGGAGTTGGAATCAGATGAGCAATGAACCGAATAAGGTTATTTACTCCATGATCGGGGTAAGCAAGTATTATGATAAAAAGCCGGTCTTGAAAAACATCTATCTCTCCTATTTCTACGGGGCGAAGATCGGTGTCCTTGGTCTCAACGGGTCAGGAAAAAGCTCCCTTCTCCGTATCCTTGCAGGAGCGGACAAAGAGTTCAACGGAGAGACGGCCATCTCCCCCGGCCACACCGTAGGGTTCCTCGCGCAGGAACCGGAACTGGATGACAAAAAGACAATACGGGAGATTGTGGAGGAAGGGGTGCAGGAGATAGTAAATACCCTTAACGAATACAATCTCATTAATGAAAAATTCGCTGAGCCGATGTCGGATGATGAGATGAGCAAGCTTATCGAGCGTCAGGGAGAGGTCCAGGAAAGGCTGGATGCGCTGGACGCATGGGACCTGGATTCACGTCTGGAGATGGCCATGGATGCCCTGCGCTGTCCGGCCGGGGACACACCAGTCAGTATCCTCTCCGGAGGGGAAAGACGTCGCGTAGCCCTTTGCAGACTCCTCCTGCAGAAACCTGACATTCTGCTCCTGGACGAGCCCACAAACCACCTCGATGCCGAGACCGTGGCCTGGCTGGAGCGCCATCTGCAAGTCTATCCGGGCACCGTCATCGCAGTGACTCACGACCGCTATTTCCTTGATAATGTCGCCGGGTGGATTCTGGAACTGGACAGGGGACAGGGTATCCCCTGGAAAGGAAATTACTCCTCCTGGCTGGAACAGAAAAAAAACCGCCTGCAGCAGGAGGAGAAAACCGAGAGCGAAAGGCAGAAGACCCTGCAGCGCGAGCTTGAGTGGATACGGATGTCTCCCAAGGGACGCCATGCAAAATCGAAGGCGCGCATCAGTTCTTATGAGGAACTTCTCACTCAAGATATCGAAAAGAGGTCAAAAGATCTCGAAATCTATATCCCCCCCGGACCCCGTCTGGGTAATGTCGTCATTAATGCCGAAAACGTCAGCAAGGCATATGGCGATAACATTCTTATGGAAGGCCTGACCTTTTCCCTTCCTCCGGGCGGGATTGTCGGGGTCATTGGAGCTAACGGAGCGGGAAAAACTACCCTTTTCCGGATGATCACCGGCCAGGAAAAGCCTGATTCAGGCACCCTCAGGACAGGAGAAACCGTAAAGCTGGCCTATGTTGACCAGAGCCGCGACGACCTCGATCCGAATAAGACCATCTGGGAGGCAATCTCCGGCGGAGAGGATGTCATTCAGCTCGGCAAACGGCAGGTCAACTCACGCGCCTATGTGGGGCGCTTTAATTTCTCTGGAAGTGATCAGCAGAAGAAGGTTTCCATGCTGTCCGGCGGAGAAAGAAATCGTGTCCATCTGGCCCGCATGCTGAAGGAGGAGGCCAACGTCCTTCTGCTTGATGAGCCTACCAATGATCTGGATGTAAACAGCATGCGTGCCCTGGAAGAGGCATTGGAGAATTTTGCAGGCTGTGCCATGGTCATCAGCCACGACCGATGGTTTCTAGATCGTATCGCTACCCACATACTCGCCTTTGAGGGCGACAGCAAGGTGGTCTGGTTCGGAGGGAACTACTCTGAATATGAGGCGGACAGAAAGGCCCGTCTCGGTGTTGCCGCAGACCAGCCCCACCGCATCAAATACAGGCATTTGTCGAGAGGGTAAGCGCCCCGTGAAAGGGGGAGTATAAATACCCCACGCGTACTAAAATTAAACTATGCCCGACGAAAAATCGAAGTTAGTGTATTCCACAGAACAGGCGATCCCCCGGAAGGAAAAGCCCGTTGAAAAGAATCTCCAGGCAGACTTGCGTCCCGCGCAGCAGAAGGTTACTGTCCGGATTGACCGGAGAGGCAGGGGCGGGAAGTCCGTCACGGTCATCGAGGGCTTACAGATGCCGCAGAAGGAAAGCGAGGCGCTCCTCAAGCAATTGAAGGCGAGGCTCGGCACAGGCGGCACGGTTAAGGATGCCTCCCTCGAAATCCAGGGCGATCACCGTGACGCGATCATCATAGTGTTGGAGAAGATGGGCTACAGACCGAAACGCTCCGGCGGCTGAGAATAGAAAAAAGTCTATAGACAAGGAAGAATTGCGGGACGACTTTTTAAATATAATCTTCCCTTCTATCTTTTCCCTTGACAACTGTTCCAGAACATCGTATTGTCACGCAGGGATTTTGGAAGTTTTTGCGTTTACAGAGGCCACAAAGACTTTTGACTTTGTGGCCTTTTTTGTTGAGGCCTTCTGAAATTTCAATTTATAGAAAAGGAGGTAAAACAAATGGCACAAGGAACTGTGAAATGGTTTAACGACAGCAAAGGTTTTGGTTTTATTGCTAGCGATGATGGAAGTGAAGCTTTCGTCCACCACACGTCCATCCAAGGCGACGGATTTAAATCCCTTGCCGAAGGTGACAAGGTCAGCTTTGATACTGAAAAAGGCCCGAAAGGCCCCAAGGCAATCAATGTCGTAAAAGTCTAATTAGCGGGGCAAGGCTCCCTCAGCGGAGGGAGCCTTGCATCTTAGAGTAAAATGAACAACAGCATGAGCGGCAGAAAGAATGCAACACACCCCAATAGCGCTGCCCTCCAACTTTGATCAATTCGTAAAAAAGCCTTTTCACCGCCGAGCACGCAGGGTGCGCAGAGAAAAACTGTAAACTATTCAATATGTTATCTCAGCGATCTCAGCGTTAAAATTTTACTTTTTACGAGTTCATCAACCTTAAGATCGATTAAGATCTCGCGTCCCTCTCCCAGTGTTGACCCCCACCGTGTTTTTGTAAGAAAAAATAAAATCAGAATAATAAGCGCGAGAAAAGCAACAAAAAGCGAAAGAAAGCAACAGGTCTTAGAAGAGCCCGGCAAATTCCAGGAACTTTTTCCATTCCTTTTTCTTGCCGGAGGGGAATTCCTCCATCAGCAACTGTTCCCAGCGGGGGGCATGGGGCTTCTTTAATAAGGTCATGCCGGCTTCCCCAAGGGTCTTGCTCCCCTTTTTCAGGTTGCACTTTTTGCAGCAGAGGACCACGTTTGACCAGACGGTCTTTCCGCCCTTGGAGCGGGGTATAATATGGTCAACACTTCTCTCCTTGGAGGCCCGGACACTTTTGCCGCAATATTGACAGGCGTAGGCGTCCCTTACAAACAAGTTGGCCCTGGTGAAGATAATATCTGTCTTGGGAAGCTGATCAAAGCGGGAGAGAATGACGGCATCCGGGGCCACAATAGAAAAGCTGGGGCTGTGAATCAAGCGTCCGTTGTTATGGAATTGTGACACCTTCACCCATTCGGCAAAGGAATGGGTAGTCCAGTCCAATGTAATCACCTTGGCCGCTCCCTTGTAGAGGTGACAGATGGCCCTCTGTACGGTGGTCACATGAACCGCCTGATAATATTTATTTAATACCAATACCTTATTATCTAATATCTTCAACAAAGGATGCTCCTTATGCAGGATAGCCACGCAAGATAGTCATTAAAGACAATACCTGTTTCCGGGTCTCTTCAAGCGGGCCGTTATTGTCCACCAGATAATCAGCCAGTTTTTTCTTTTCGTCAATAGGCATCTGGGCGGCAAGCCATCTTTGGGCCTCGGCAAGGGATATGCCGTCTCTTTTCATCAGGCGATCCATCTGTACCTCGGGCCGGGCATAAACCAGGACGGTCTTATCAAAACAGCCTTTCCAGCCGGCCTCGAAGAGTAGCGGGACCTCAGCCACCACAAGATCGGCCGTCCCACTTTCCTCAATCTTCCCTAAGTCCTTTAAAATAATCTCCTTTACCCGGGGATGGATAATTTTGTTCAAAGCAAGGCGCGCCTTCTGGTCGGAAAAGATAAGCCGCTTTAACCGGCTGCGTTTAAGGCCCATATCCGGGGCAAAATAACCCCGTCCAAAATGTTTATATATTTCCCACCAGGCCTCCTGATAGGGCTGGGCTATCTCGTTACAGAGCCGGTCGGCGTCTATAACGGTCACCCCCGAGGCCCGGAGTATCTTGAGAACAGCGCTCTTCCCGGTAGCCAGGCCGCCTGTAAGACCGATTTTTATCATGAAAGGGCCTCAATTATCTCTTGCATATCAGGGGGCATCGGGGAATGAAATTCCATAAACCGGCCGGTTCGGGGATGTACAAACCCAAGCTCCCTGGCATGCAGTAACTGACGGGAGACACCTTTTATAATGTTTCTCATGGCTATCTTACGGATATCCGCCCACTTCTGTTTACCTCCATAAACCGGATCTCCTACCACCGGATGCTGCATTGAAGAGAGGTGGACACGAATCTGATGGGTACGGCCCGTCTTAAGGGTCAGTTCCAGGAAGGTCAATCCATTGAAAGACTGAATGACCTGCCATATAGTAATCGCTTCCCTGCCACCTGCGCTCCTTACAGACATCTTCTTTCGCTGGGTGGGGTGCCTGCCGACAGGCGCCTGAATAATCCCGCTCTTTTCCCGAAAACCGCCGTAC
This sequence comes from Thermodesulfobacteriota bacterium, assembly GCA_031082315.1. NCBI lineage: Bacteria > Pseudomonadati > Thermodesulfobacteriota > Thermodesulfobacteriota bacterium. The sequence continues at coordinate 61,143 of JAVHLC010000007.1, read as the reverse complement.
ACGAGCGCTACGTACTTCTTATGAACCTCTCCGGCCTTAAACTGTCTGGCCAGTTCCTGATGGGCCCGATCATTTTTGGCGACCACCATCAGACCGGATGTGTCTTTGTCCAGACGGTGAACGATACCCGGCCGCAGAATGCCGCCGATGCCGGAAAGATCCGAACAATGATGGAGGAGACCGTGCACCAGTGTCCCGCTACCGTGCCCGGCCGCAGGATGTACTACAATACCCGGCGGTTTGGACAAGACCAGGATGTCTTCATCTTCATAGAGGATGGTAAAGGGGACTTTCTCCGGTTGAATACCTAATGGACGCGGCGGTGGGATTTCTATGCTTATCGAATCATGGAGGTTAATCTTATGGCTGGCTTTAACCGTCTTTCCGTTAACCTTGACCCGGCCCTCCCGGATAAGACGGTTGATCTGCGAACGGCTAAGAGAAGCGAGCTTTTTCGTCAAATAGACGTCAACCCGCTGATCTTTGTCCGCAGGTTCCGCACACAATAACTCCGGCATGATATTGTGAAATTTACAATTTCAAATTTCGAAGTTAAGACGTGGCCCGGCCGTCATGAGGCATCAAAAAGCGCTTCAATATCCTGCCTGACCCGGCCTTCTTTCACATTACGGGATATGGAAAGCTCCTTTACCAGCAGATTCATGGCCGTGTCCAGCATCTTTTTTTCACCAAATGAAAGCGGTTTTTCATCTTTCAATATGTACAAATCCCGCAAAACCGCGGCTACTTCAAATACTGAGCCCGTCTTTATCTTGTCCATGTACTCCCGGTACCGCTTATTCCATGTCTGGGTCGCAATCTCAACACTTCGATCTTTCAAGATATCCAACACCATGGGAATATCTTTTTTGTTTATAATGCTTCTAACGCCTACTGATTGTAAATTGTGGGTAGGAATCATGATGACCATATCGGTATCAATGATCCTCATGATGTAAAAGTTCTGTGTTTCGCCGTTGATCTCCCGGCGTTCAATAGACTCTATCACGCCTACGCCGTGGGCCGGGTACACAGCTAATTCCCCTGCCTTAAACATCCGCCCCAACCCTCCAATTTGAAAGAAACATTTTAATATTATTAATATTTAACATTATTTATTAAATAAGGCAAATACAAATTGACAGAAAGACTGCCTCCGTGTTATGGATGCGCGTTGTAATTTACTGTCATGACTTTAGACCCCATCCCATCATTCACGGCCAATGGACTGGCGTCCCTGATCGGCAGCCTGCCCCTTAAAGACCATGAGCAGGCCCTGGACATGATGTTAACCTATGTCCCGGAGATCCCCCTGTGGATACAATTGCCGGTCTATCCGGAAGAACGGCTCCTCACACAATTTTCCGGGGAACTGCCGGGAGTAGTCATCGAAGGCGATCGGGTATATTTTGACACGGCCTCGCCGGGTTTTGAGGATGAACTCCTTGCTTTTTATGAGGATTACATCTCGATTTCTGAAGGCAACTCACCCCTTTTAAAGTCCCGTTTCGCCCTGGGGCCACATACCGGAAAAGGCCTGGCAGCATTTATCAACCGTATGGGCAAGTTGGCAAGACCTCCCTACGCCATTAAGGGACAGATCACCGGACCCTTTACCTTCCTGACCGGGATTAACGATCAGGAAAAAAGATGTGCCTTCTATGACGAACGCCTGCGTGATGTTGCGGTTAAGGCCTTGTCACTAAAGGCCGCCTGGCAGGTGGAAGTGCTGCGGCAATTCAAGTCGCCGGTCTTTGTCTCTATTGACGAGCCGGGCCTGGCCGGTTACGGGTCTTCTGCCTTTGTCAGTATAAATCGTCAGGATGTAATAACCATGCTCAGAGAAATGGCACAGGCCATACACAGGGCCGGTGGACTGGCCGCAGTGCATGTCTGCGCCAATACAGATTGGTCCCTGCTCATGGAAAGCGATATAGATATTATCAGCTTTGATGCCTATAATTATTTCGACCGGTTTATACTCTACCGGCCGGCCATCCTTTCCTTCCTGGCCCAGGGAAGGATTATCGCCTGGGGCATAGTGCCCACTGCCAACCCTGCTGATATTGAAAAAGAAAGTGTGTCGTCACTGGCGGCACGCTGGAAAGAGGAGGCGCAGGAACTGGCAGGAGACGGGATTACCCCGGCGGCCCTACTGAGGCAGTCGCTTATTACCCCCAGTTGCGGCACCGGTTCCTTACCCCAGGCCCTCTCTGAACGCGTCCTGTATCTGACCAAGGAGGTCTCTGCGCAATTAAGGAAGGAATTCCTTTAACCCTGATCCACCATCAAGACATCATCTGCGGCGTATTGCTCCATACGCCTCAGTCGTCGCTTCTCGGCGACTTGCATCTAATATCTTGCCGGTGAACAGGAATACTCTATAACCTGCTGATTTTAATATTGTTTCTATCCCGTCTTTTGCTTTTTCTCCAGGCCTTCGCGGCGGAAAACGGCGATGCCTATAGGCCAGGCATAAGAGATCGCTTCGCCTTTCTGGAGCAAGGCCCCGGCAATATTTTCAGCCGCCGCAGCCTTATTCCCAAAGAAACCAAAAAATACGCCCCGCACCCGGAGGACTTCCAGAAAGTCGCTTGCCCTGCGGAATCTCTCCTCCATACAATATCGTTCAAAGCGGATGGGTACCAGGCCCGGCAGACTCCTTACCACCTCGTTCCAGTTTAGCCCGCGTGTACCCCGAAACGGATGCCAGGCCGGCTGCATCTCTTTCAGTCTCCGAAAAATGGTCAGAAGCAGGCTGTTTCCCTCTTTTTTCGGAAAGGGCATGATCAAAGGAAAGGAGATGACCAGGACGCCGTTTTCCTTCAGGGCATCTCTCAAGGCCCGCCGGTCTCCAGGGGACAACCAGTGGTAGGACATATTGGCTATAATGAGATCGAATCTTTTTTCAGAGACCGGAAGGTCTTTGGTATGTCCGTAACAGAATGTGACGGTCCTTATATCTCCTTTCTTCTTTCTGGCCATCTCCAGCATGGAAGGGGATCGGTCCAGCGCCGTGATCTCGGCCCGGGGGAAATGTTTAACGATCTCTACTGTAGAGATGCCCGTGCCGCAACCAACGTCCAGGATTACCTCCGGCTGAACGTGTTCTCGCGCCAGGATACATAGTTTTTCCGCCAGGTGACTGTAAAAAAAGTGGTGCCGGGGCTGATCGTAGGAGGAGGCCACCTGGTCATAATGGAGAAATGCCTCAGCCATGAACCACCTGCCCGGCCAGCCACGACCAGATCACACCCCACGTCTCGCGTGAGGTAAGTATGTCGTGGTGGCCGCTGTCTTTTATCTCTTTGACGGTGTAATTATCCGGCGGCACTGCCTCAGCCGTCTTCTTTACCACCGGAAGGTCATATTGCCCGAACAATAACAGGCCCTTTTTATCAGGATCAGCCGGTAAATCTTCGCCCAATCTGTTTAATGTCTCTACCAGGCCGGCAAAAGGGGCTGCCTCCCTGACCCGCCGGGGTCTCAGAACGCGTATCATCTCTTTTTTTCCGCCTGCAAAACCGGCGGAAAGGGGCGGTGATATGAGTATATTCCGCAAAATATCCAGCGACAAGACCAGGCGGCCGCCGATGCTGTGGCCTATGGCCGCAACAAAATTATTTCTCTTTAGTCCCTGCCAGTAAGTCAGACATCTCATCGCGCTCTCATAATCAAACAGACCGCCGCTCTCCCCATGGCCGGGCAAGTCAGCGGCCAGTACGGAAATTCCCTTACCGGCCAGAAAGATAGACAGCGGAAGCATCTCTTCCTTGCAGCCGCCGTAGCCGTGCAGAACGAATAACCACCCCGGTGACGCATTCTCCGGCTCAACCTCTAAACCGGTAAACTCTCCCTCTCTCACCGGCCTGATACGAATTTCAATGTCCTTCATGTAATCGTTCACCACATCCTATTCACCGCCTACTCCCCAGCAGCCTTCTTCCGTAACCTTCTTTATAGACCTATAGGTGATGGAGAGTATGGCATCCATCTCTTCCAGGCTCACCGAAAGGGGCGGCATAAGCACCACCACATCCCCCAGAGGCCGGATTATGAGTCCATGCCTGCGCGCCTCCAGAATTACCCGCCTCCCCATCCGCATGGATACAGGATATGGTCTCTTGGTCGCCTTGTCTTCGACCAGTTCCATACCCACCATAAACCCTTGCTGACGAATCTCGCCGATATGAGATAGTTCATTAAATTCTTTCAGTTTATCTTTTAAGTATTTGATTTTGGGTTGAAGAGATAAAAGGGTCTGGTTGGTCTCAAACAGGCGCAGGCTGGCCAGAGCGGCCGCGCAGGCCAGGGGGTTCCCGGTATAGGTATGTCCATGGAAGAAGGTCTTCTCTTCCTCGTAATCGCCATAAAAGGCGGCAAATATCTCTTCCGTGGTCAAGGTCGCGGCCAAGGGCAGATAACCTCCGGTGATACCTTTGGCCAGGGCCATCAGGTCCGGGCTGACCCCTTCCTGCTCACAGGCGAAAAGGGTCCCGGTGCGGCCGAATCCCGTGGCCACCTCATCGGCAACAAGCAGTATCCCGTATCGCTCTGTAAGCCGGCGCAGACGTCTGAGATAACCTTCCGGCCAGATCAGCATTCCGGCTGCGCCCTGGACACAGGGCTCGATGATAATGGCGGCTAATTCGTGCGCATGTCCGGCTACCGTACTTTCCAGTTCTTTGAAACAGATCAGCTCACAATCCGGATAATCAAGCCCCAGATGACACCGGTAGCAGTAGGCAGCCGGGACGCGCATGGATTTTACCGCCAGCGGTCCGTAAATACGGTGAAAGAGATCGATCCCCCCTACCCCGACTGCGCCTAGGGTGTCGCCGTGATAGGCATTTATAAAGGAAAGAAACCGGGTCTTTTGTCTGCGCCCGGTCTGCTGTGCGTATTGAAAGGCGATCTTTAAGGCCACCTCTACTGCTGTGGAGCCGTTATCTGAATAAAATACCCGCTTAAGCCCGGACGGCGCACGGGTTATAAGCTCCCGGGCCAGCTCAATCGAAGGTACGTTACCTAATCCCAGGAGCGTAGAGTGTGCTATCTGGCCAAGTTGGGCCATAATAGCCCGGTCGATCTCGGGACAGCTATGTCCGTGCACGTTCACCCATAGGGAAGACACACCATCCAGATAACGTCTCCCCTCGGTGTCAATGAGATAACTGCCCTCTCCCGCAGCGATAATCGGCGCTTCTTCTGCTTCATACTCCTTGGCCTGGGTAAAGGGATGCCAGAGGTAACGCAGGTCATCGGCGCGTAAAGATTTATTATTGGACATGCTCTTCCCTCCAGCGAGAAAGCCGTTCCAGCAGTTTAAACTTTTTATCCACGGCCCGGGCTACCCTTTGCATATCCCCTTCTTCTGCCTCTTCCACGGAAAGGCCGGGGATATGCGGTACAATAGCCAGAACCGGCACTCCGGCAAATCTTTCGATGGCGCCGGGATTATCCGTTTCAGCCAGGCCCGGCCTGGCCGGGAAATTATTTATTATTATACCGGCCACTTCAAGACCCCTGGCCTGCGCACAAGATACAGTTAAAAGGGTGTGGTTAATCGTCCCGATCGAAGGCCGGCTGACGATGACGAGAGGAAGCCTGAGCCGGGCCGCCAGGTCGGCCATAAAGGAGTCATCGTTCAGAGGCGCCAGGAGTCCCCCCGCACCCTCTACCAGGACCGCGTCGTACCTTGAACGCACTGCGGCATGATCGGACTCAATCCTCGCCAGATCTATCGTGACACCCGCCCTTGCCGCGGCCAGGTGCGGGGAAACAGCCGGAGTAAAGGCATAGGAATAGACCGGCCCCTCTCCAGTAGAAAGCGCCTTCTGCAGAAAGGCCAGGTCACCTGCCAAGGCCGCATCCCCACCTGCCTTCACACCGGTTATGACCGGCTTTTCCAGACCGACCCTTACGCCCGCCTCCTGGTAGAGCAAGGCCAGAAGGGCGGTGATAACCGTCTTTCCCACGCCGGTATCCGTGCCGGTAACAAACAATGAAGTAAGCTTAAGCAATAATCCCTTCCTTCCTGCCTAATTCAATCAATGACTCGGCCGCATTTTCCAATTCGGCCTGCTGATGAGCCGCGCTGACCGTAAGCCTCAGTCTGGCCTGCCCGGCCGGAACCGTAGGCGGCCGGATGGCGGGTACATATATACCACCTTTTTCCAGTAGGCTTCGACTAATGGCCACGGCCTTTTCCGGGGCGCCGATAAAGATAGGCATAATGGGTGTCTGACTGCCCATGAGATTGAAACCGGCGGATATCAGGATGTCGCGCATATAACGTACGTTGAACCATAGGCGTTCGATAAGGGAAGATTCTGCCTCTATAAGTTTTAGAGCTGCTGTAGCCGCAGCTATGCTTCCCGGTGGCAAGGCCGTCGTATAAATAAAGGAACGGGCCTTGTTTACAAGATAGGCTATCAAATCGCCAGGCCCGGCGACAAATCCCCCTATGGATCCGATAGCCTTACTAAGCGTACCCACATGGATGTCGATGCCCTTACTCACCCCAAGGTAAGCAGCAGCGCCCTGCCCTTTTTCTCCCATAACGCCTGTACCATGGGCATCATCGACTAAAAGGAGACATCCATGTTGAGAAGAGATGTCTGCGAGCTGTTTAAGTGGCGCTATGTCGCCATCCATGGAAAAGACGCCTTCGGTTACGATTAATATTTGGCCTTTCGTCTCCCGGGCATGGAGCAAATCTCCCAGGGAGTTCACATCATTGTGACGAAAGCGATAGGGTTTTGCCCGGCTCAGGATGCAGGCATCGATGAGGCTGGCATGGGCCAGCCGGTCACAGAATATAAGATCATCTCTGCCCATAAGGGCGCTTATGACGCCCATATTAGCGGCATAACCGGAGGAAAAAACCAGGGCCTTTTCCGTGCCCTTATGCCGGGCCAAGGCGTCCTCCAGTTCTTCATAGAGATGGGAATGGCCGCTTATCAGCCTGGAGGCCCCGGCGCCCGTCCCATAACGCTCCGTGGCCTTTATAGAGGCCTCAATTACTTGCGGATGATGTGTCAGGCCGAGATAGTTATTGGTGCAAAACAGCGTTACTTCTCTGCCCTTAAGATAGCCGCGCGTCGGGCTGACCGGAGTAATGGAGACAAGCTCCCGATAGAGCGAGATGTTCTTCAGATCGGTTAGCTCTTGTCTGAGATTAGTTACAGGCACGGACACCCTGCTTAATTATAGATGGTTTCAGATTTAACGAAGCGATCATCTCATGGTCAGCCTGTATTTCGGCTCCCTTTGTCGTCAGGTAGTCACCGATCATGAGTCCATTCACCCCTGCTTTTATGGCTGCCGTCTGTTGATCGCCAAGTACTTTTGCCCTTCCTCCGGCCAGTCTTATAGGAACATCAGGGATTATAATACGGAAAAGGGCGATGGTCATTATGACCTCATCCGGTGTAAGGAGAGGCTGAGTCTCCAATGGAGTCCCGGGGCGGGGATCAAGAAAATTAAGCGGGATGGAATCGGGGTTGAGGTGTTTTATCTCCAACGCGAATTTAATTCGATCCTGAACGGACTCTCCTAGTCCCAGTATTCCCCCAACACAGATGTCCAGACCAGCCTCCCTGGCTATATGAATCGTAGATAAGCGATCTTCATAACTCTGAGTGGTACAGACCCTGGGATAAAAATCGCGGTTCGTTTCCAGATTATGATGGTAGCGCACCAACCCGGCCTCCTTTAATAAAAGGGCTTCATCGAGAGTGATTTTCCCCAGCGAAGCGCAAGGCAAAAGTGTTGTTTTCTGCTTAATCAGGCGAATTGCCTCACAGACTACAAGGAGTTCTCCTTTAGATACCTTGGCTCCGCTCGTCACTATGGAAAAGCGATGCGCCCCGGATTTTTGCGCTGCCTGAGCTGCTTCTAAGAGACCCTTGGGTTGGCGAAGAGGATAGGCCTTAATAGGGCTTCGGTGATGACTCGATTGGGCGCAAAAGGAACAATTATGCGGACAGGCGCCGGATTTGGCATTGACGATGGCACAAAGTTCGATAGCCGGGCCGTGAAATTGTCTTTGTATATCCCTGGCCAGGGAAAGCAGACTTGCGCCCTTACCGCCGACCATAAAATATGCAAGCCGAAGGCCGTCGTCAGGGGTGAGGGGGGTGTTCTCTTCAATCTTTTTCTTAATATCCTTTAGTGCCATCCATCTATCCGGTTGTCTTTATAAAAACATAGATGAGAAACATAGGTAAAAAATTTAAGGTTGTCAATAAAGGGACTGTTAAATTTTAGTACGACGTAAATACGAAATGAAGTGGTAGAGTATTTGTGGATACTTTCGTAAGGATGATTATACTAAGAGCATTATATATTTCAGCGCGACAAAAAAACTCATCTCATCAAAGGAAGTGAGATCCCTCTGACGATTAAACACCAGCTTAAGGTAATCATGGCCATTCTAAAGGGTGCTAATCAGGCAGCCATCCCAAAGATCAAGTAGGCTCTCAAGAATCCACCCGCAGCCGATATCCTACTCCTGGTTCGGTCAGGATATATCGGGGGCGAGACGGGTCCTTTTCAATCTTGTGACGCAGGTTGCTGATATTAACCCTCAGTACGTGAGGTTGCTCAATGTAGGTAACACCCCAGATCTGCCTGAGGATTTGGCGGTGGGTCAGGACCTTCCCCGCATGTACCACCAGCAGGCGCAGCAGTTCGTATTCAGTTGGGGTTAATTGTATTTCCTCACCATATACCAACACCCGCCGGCGTGTCAGGTCAACCTCGAGATCATCAATTCTGAAGACAGGTTCTGGGGCCTGCTGCAAGGAACGTCGCAGAGCAACCCGAATCCGAGCCAGAAGTTCGGCAACTCCAAACGGCTTGGTCAGGTAATCATCCGCGCCGGCATCCAGTGCTTCTACTTTGTCATCCTCCCGTTCCCGCACCGAAAGTACGATGATCGGGACGGGTGACCACTCCCGTATCCGCCTTATCACTTCGACGCCATTGATGTCCGGCAACCCTAAATCAAGGAGAATGATATCCGGCCTGACCGCAGCGACTGCTACCAGCGCAGCATGACCGTTCTCCGCCTGATGCAGGGAGAACTCCCCGGTGTCCAAAACGGTACGCAAAAAACGTTGGATGGCCACCTCGTCATCAACTACAAGGATGCGAGGCAGGTTGGTATTTTGCTTTTCGTTCGGCATAACGTATGTTCACAGTTGTCAGTTCACCGTTGACCGTGTAATCCGTTCACGTTTATCCGTTATCCGCTCCACCGATGACGCGTGGGGCATGACAACCGATTCTTTCCTGTCGGATAACGATCAATGGTTAACGGTTAACGTTATTATTACCCGTAGTCCGCCTTCAGCTCGGTTTTCGGCTCGGATAGTCCCTCCATGCACTTCGACAATTGCTCTGCAAATCGACAGGCCCAGCCCGGTCCCGCGGGCGCCTTCGGGGACGGGAATACGATAGAACTTGTCGAAAATCCTTTTCAGGTCGGAATCCGGAACACCAGGGCCGCGATCGGAGACCTCTATCTTAAGCAGGGGACCATCTACCCTGGCAGCGATCTCAATGCTACTTTCAGGAGGCGAATATTTCAATGCATTATCGAGCAGGTTCACCAGCACCTGTGTCATCAGGGCCATGTCCATTTTGACCAGTGGCAGTCCGGACTGCAGACGCACATCGATTCTTCTACTGCCGAGTTGTTTTTCGAGGGCTGCAAGGGCGCAACCGACAACATCCTGTACGTCGCAGGGTTCCTCCTTCAGCTTGATCGCGCCTGCTTCCAGGCGGGTCATGTCCAGCAGGTTTCCCACAAAGCGATTCAGTCTGGCTGCCTCTTCCCAGGCGGCGTCAAGGAGTTCCTTCCGGGCTTCAGCATTGAGCTGCTCCCCCTTATCCCGGATCGTACCCAGGGCCCCGGTTATGGACACAAGCGGAGTACGCAAATCGTGGGAAACGGAATTGAGAAGCGCCCGCTCCAGACTTTCCCGGGCCTGGAGGATTTCGGACTGTTCGGCCTGCTTGACAAGCCGGACCCGTTCAATGGCAAGGGTGGTCTGGGCGGCAAAGGCCTCCAGAAGCCTTCGACTCTGTGGGGATGCATAGTCTCGGTCATCCTTAAATTCCACCCCTAAAACTCCCAGCATACTGGCTGAGGTCTGTAAGGGCAAACAGAGTAAGCCTGCTGATCTAAGGGTTTCAGTCCCGCGCCCCGCAGCTTGACGGTTCCGAAAAACCCATTCGGCTACTGCCAGCTCTTTCATATCAAGGTGTATGTCCTGATTTGCGGCCCTTATTTTTAACCGCTCGCCCTCTGAGAGAAGGATGGCCACACGGGCATTAAGACTCTCCCCGATATTCTTGATAGCGGCGTCCAGGATAGAGTCGATATCCGCGGCAGCGGCCAGGTCACGGCTCAGGTAGTAGAGACTTGCCGTCTGAGCTTCCCGTTCCCGGATAGTCTCGGCGCGTTCGCGGGCCTTTGCCACAAGGGTACTGATGACCACGCCTACCGCAAAAAGCCCCAAGAAGGTGATCAGATACTCCGTATCGGCAACGCTGAAGGTAAACTTGGGCGGCACGAAAAAGAAATCAAATGCTAAAACGCTCAGAAACGCCGCCATGATCGCCGGTCTAAGCCCAAGGCGAATAGCCGCCAGGACCACTGCAAGTAGGTAGATCATAACCAAATTAGTCGGAGCAAGAAAGCGGCGAACCAGCTCGCATACCAGCGAGGCTGCCGCAACCAGAGCCAAGCTGTTCAGGTATCCGGACCAGAAAACCGGTCTTTTCATCCCTACAATGCCCGCATCGGGACTCTTTTCGGCAGGGGTTATACTGACGACATAGACGTCAATCGTCCCGCTGAGGCGAATAATCTGGTCCACGAGAGGTGGGTGGAGGAATTCCCGCCAGCGTGGTTTGCGCGGTTTGCCGATGACAATTCTTGTAATGTTGTGTCTGACGGCGTAGTCAACGACTGCTTCGGCTACGGTAGTCGCCGTAACTTGCGCCACTTGCGCGCCGAGGCTTTCGGCCAGCCGGAGGTCGTGCCAGACCTGTTCGCGGTTTTCTGTGACTTGTTTGCCGATGCCGGGGGTTTCGATGTAGAGCGCGTGCCAGGGGGCCTTCATTTCGTCCGCCAGACGGCGGGTCGTGCGGATCAGCCGTTCGCTGAAGGGACTCCCGCTGACGCAGACAAGAAGCCGCTCCGCTGCCGGCCAGGGGCCGTGAATGGAGCGTGACTCCATATAGGCCCGCATCTGATCGTCTACGCGGGCGGCCGCACGGCGCAATGAGAGTTCGCGCAGCGCCATGAGGTTGCCCGGCTTGAAAAACTCCTCTGCGGCCAGGGCAGCCTGCTCGGGAATGTAAACCTTTCCTTCTCGCAAGCGCTGGAGTAGATCTTCGGGGGGAATATCAACGAGTCGAATCTCAACCGCCTCATCAAGGAGGCGGTCTGGGACGGTCTCCCGCACCTTTACCCCGGTAATTTGCGCTACGACATCGTTCAGGCTCTCGAAATGCTGGATATTGACCGTGGTATAGACATCGATCCCGGCTACAAGAAGCTCCTCCACGTCCTGCCAGCGCTTTTCGTGACGAGATCCGGGGGCATTAGTATGGGCCAGCTCATCCACAAGTGCGATCTGGGGATGTCTGGCCAGTACTGCGTCAGTATCCATCTCCGGGAGGAGCACCCCCATGTACTCAATCCGAGCCTTGGGAATGACCTCCAGTCCTTCCAGAAGCGCATCAGTTTCGGGACGGCCGTGCGTCTCAAGATATGCCGCCACTACGTCCCGCCCTTCGCGTTTCCGCCTTTGAGCGGCCTCCAGCATGGCATAGGTCTTTCCCACCCCGGCGGCATAGCCGAGAAAGATACTGAGCTTGCCCCGTCCCTTCTCGGCCTCTTCAGCCTGGGCAAGCTTCAGCAGTGCCTCAGGAGAGGGGCGTTTGTCATCATCATTGTTCGTCATGAATGCATGCCGTATCAAAAAAATCTTTTAAATTTATATTATGGCTCCCCAAGGATGCTTTTGCAACGACTATAAGGAGCATATGCCAGGGAAAAGCAACCAAAAGACTCGGTGGCTCGTCATTTCGCCAGCTTATCCAATGCCAGATTCAGCATAACCACATTCACTCGCGGCGCTCCCAGAAAGCCCAACTGGCGGCCTTCGGTATGGGCGGCGACGAGGTTGTTCAGCTCTTCTTCGGTCATCTTGCGCATCCGGGCGACACGGGGAATCTGCATCGTCGCGGACTCCGGCGTGATATGCGGATCGATCCCGCTCGCCGAGGCCATTACCAAGTCCGAAGGGACATCGCCGGAGATTCCCGCCTCACGAAGGGCTCTGACACGATCACCTACCTTCTTGATCAAGTCAGGATTAGTGGGACCGAGATTGGAGCCGCCGGAAGCGGCGGGATTGTAACCGAAGTCACTCGTGGCCGAGGGGCGGGGCCAGAAATATTTCGGGTCGGAAAAAGGTTGCCCGATCAGAGCGGAGCCGACGGCCTGTCCGTTTTGGGCCGTAATAAAACTGCCTCCGGCCTGTTTTGGAAAGACCGCCGAGGCAATGCCGGTGACAACAGCAGGATAGATGCCTCCCAGGAGTATGGTAAGGGCAATTAACAGCAGGATAGCGGATTTAATGTCCTTCATAGTAGTCTACCTCCAAAAAGGGTTTGAAATTCATTATATTCGCTGCTCGCGCCCTTTGGTTGCTAAGGCACAGAATGCACGGGGGTAAGATGTTTTTATATTCATACCACTCTCAGGTGAAAGCGGGAGTTTTCCCTCTCGGTATCCTCTCCGCAAAAAGGAGAAAAGTCTTCTCTGTGCTCTCTGTGGTAAGAAATCATGCAAATAGTCCGATCACAAGATCAAGCGCTTTTATCCCCATGAACGGTGCAATCATCCCGCCGAGGCCGTAGATGAGCAGATTGTAAATCAGGAGCTTTTCGGCCGGCATGGGACGATACCTGGTCCCCTTCAGTGCCAGCGGGATCAGGAGCGGAATGATAACGGCGTTGAAGATGACCGCTGATAAAATGGCGCTGAAGGGGCTGGCCAGCCGCATGATATTCAGCACTCCCAATTGCGGGTAGATCGAGACGAGCGAGGCAGGAATGATGGCAAAATATTTTGCCACATCGTTTGAAATGCTGAAGGTAGTCAAATTGCCGCGCGTCATCAGGATCTGCTTGCCGATCTCCACGATGTCCAAGAGCTTGGTCGGATTGCTGTCGAGATCAATAATATTGGCAGCCTCACGGGCCGGTTGCGTGCCGGTATTCATGGCCACTGCCACATCCGCCTGGGCCAGAGCCGGGGCGTCGTTGGTGCCGTCGCCGGTCATGGCCACCATATAGCCGGCCTGCTGGTTCTCCTGGATCAGGCGCAACTTGTCCTCCGGCTTGGCCTGGGCCAGAAAGTCGTCCACCTGGGCCTCGGCGGCGATGGCGGCAGCAGTCAAAGGATTGTCGCCGGTGATCATCACAGTCTTGATCCCCATGCTGCGCAATCGCTGGAAACGCTCCTGGATGCCTCCCTTCAGGATGTCCTTGAGATTGATGACCCCGAGGATCTCGGTGTTGCAGCAAACCACGAGCGGTGTGGCCCCGGCATGGGCGATCCTGTCGACCGCGGTCTTCAAGTCATTCGGGATCGCCTTTCCACCCAAATTCCGCACAAAGGCGATGACGGAATCGGCCGCCCCCTTGCGATACACCTTGTCCCCGATGTTCACTCCGCTTAAGCGGGTATCGGCGCTGAAAGGAACGGCCTGGCTGCCTGCGGGAAGCGCCTCCAGTCTAAGGCCGTACTTCTGTTTTGCCAATACCACGACGCTGCGTCCTTCCGGGGTTTCGTCGGCCAAAGACGCCATCAGGGCCGCCTCAGCCAGTTTCTGTCCGCTTTGTCCCCCTAACGGCACGAACTCCACCGCTTCCCGGTTTCCGAGCGTGATGGTGCCGGTCTTATCGAGGAGAAGCACATTGACGTCGCCGGCTGCTTCAATGGCACGTCCGGACGTCGCAATGACGTTCTTCTGAAAGAGGCGGTCCATGCCGGCAATGCCGATGGCGGGCAGGAGCGCGGCAATGGTGGTCGGCGCCAGGCAGACAAAGAGAGCCACCAGTACGGTCAGCGAGACCGGGGACCCGTGTCCAGACGCCCTGGCACTATAGATCGAGAGCGGACTCATGTTCGCCACCACCAGCAGAAAGACGAAAGTCAAGGCCACTAGGAGCACCTCGAGGGCTATCTCGTTAGGGGTCTTGCGGCGCTTGGCCCCTTCAATCAGGGAGATCATGCGGTCGAGAAAAGTCTCCCCGGGGTTGGCGGTCACGCGGACGATAATGGAATTGGCGATGACCTTGGTGCCGCCGGTCACGGCGCTCCGGTCTCCTCCGGATTCCCGCACTACCGGAGCCGATTCGCCGGTCACGGCAGCCTCGTTCACCAGTGCGGCGCCGAGGACGACTTCGCCGTCACCGGCAACCAGATCGCCTGCCTCCACGAGAATACAGTCACCTTTCCGCAACTGATTTGCGGGCAGTGTCTCGTACTCGCCGCCGAATTCCGGTTTTTTCAGACGCTTGGCCATGATCTCGGTGCGGGTTTTCCTTAGCGATGCGGCGCGGGCCTTCCCCCGCCCTTCGGCCAGGGCCTCGGCAAAGGTGGCGAAGAGAACCGTCATCCAGAGCCAGAGGGAGACCATGCCGGTGAACCAGACCGGCTCCCTGGTCGCTCCCGTCAACGACATAATAAAGGTAATCAGCGTAATTATGCTGCTCACCTCTACAGCGAACATGACCGGATTGCGCCAAAGGGCACGCGGATCGAGTTTCTTCAAAGAGTCGACCAGGGCCGAGCGCATCAGTGCAGGGTCAAAAACCGAAGTCGGTTGCGTAGTGCGTTTGGTCATCTTACTTACCTCCCAGCATGGTCAGTTGTTCGGCAATCGGTCCCATAGCCAGGGCCGGGAAAAAGGTCAGGGCGCCGACGATCATGATAACCAGCACGAGCCAGAGGACGAACGGGGCCTGATCGGTAGGGAGGGTGCCAAGACTGGGGGGAACATACTTCTTTTCCGCAAGCGAGCCGGCCATGGCCAGGACCGCGACGGCCGGAACAAAACGGCCGAGACACATGGCGACAGCGGTTGTCACATTGTAGAAGACCGTGTTGGCATTCAGTCCGGCAAAGGCGCTGCCGTTGTTATTCGAAGCGGAGGCAAAGGCATAAAGCACCTCTGAAAGCCCGTGGGCGCCGGGGTTGGCCATGGAAGCGACTGCTGAAGGGACGAGGAAAGCCAGGGCCGAGAAGAAAAGCACTGCCAGCCCGGAGGTGAGGACCGTCAGGATCGACATCCACATCTCGCGCACCTCGATCTTTTTACCCAGGTACTCGGGTGTCCGCCCGATCATGAGCCCGGCCACAAAGACCGCGATGACCACGAAGGCAAGCATAGTATAGAGCCCTGAGCCCACTCCGCCAAAGACCACTTCGCTTAGGAGGATGAGCATCATCGGGACCATCCCGCCGACTGGGGTGAGGGAATCGTGCATGGTATTGACCGCGCCGCAGGAAGTACCGGTAGTAGCTGTGGCCCAGAGAACGGAGCCTCCGAGCCCGAACCGGACCTCCTTCCCTTCCATGTTCCCTCCCCGGACCCCTAGCCCGGCCACAAGGGGATTACCGCTATTTTCCGCCCAGTACAGGACGCCGGTAGCCAGAACCAGCATGATCAGCATGGCCGCAAAAAGCGCCCATCCCTGTCTGGGACTTCCGACCATGCTGCCGAAGGTGTAGGTCAGGCCTGCCGGGATAAGGAGGATCAAGAAAATCTCCACGATGTTGGAGAGCGGCGTCGGGTTTTCATACGGGTGGGATGAGTTGGCGTTAAAGAATCCACCGCCGTTGGTCCCAAGCTCCTTTATCGCCTCCTGCGAGGCGACCGGGCCCATGGGGACCGTAACCTCTTTCACCATCACTTTCTCGATGACAGGCTGGCCGGAAACATTCTCCAGAGGATTCCCCTTATCATCCGGCTTCGACTTTTCATAACTAGTCGGCTGTAAAAGCGACACTTTTTTATAAGGGCTGAAGTTCTGGATTACCCCCTGAGATACCAGAAAGACCGCGGCGATAAGGGACAGCGGCAGGAGGATATACAGGGTACCCCGGGTCAGGTCCACCCAGAAATTGCCGAGAGAGGTGGCCTGCCGCCGCGCCAAGCCGCGAATAAGGACGATCACAATCGCCATGCCGGCAGCAGCGGACGCGAAGTTTTGCACCGCGAGTCCCGCCATCTGGGTAAAATAGCTGGCAACCAATTCACCGCTGTATGCCTGCCAGTTGGTATTGGTTACAAAGCTCATCGCGGTATTGAGCGCCAGATGCCAGGAGAATGCCGGGAATTTCTGCGGATTGAGAGGCAAAAATCCATGGAACATCAGTATGCCAAAGAGTGCCGCGAATGAAACAAAGCTAAAAATCAGCATGGCGAAGGCATATTCCTTCCAGTCCATCTCCGCGTCCCTGTTCACTCCGCAGATACGGTACAGGAGGTTTTCAACCGGTCGCAAGACATGAGTGAGAACGGTCCGCTCCCCCTTGTAAACCCTGGCCATGAAAGCGCCAAACGGCTTTGTTAAGGTCAGTAGAACGACAAAAAGAAGTATCGCTTGCAGCCATTCGTATATATTCATAACGAGTCTCCTATCGCACAAAAAGGCGGAGTGTCTACGAAAGAGCCCGGTTCGCTGTGACCCGTATCTCCCCTCAGATAGATGGGGTTTTGGAATAGAATTGATAGGTCTTCATAGTTATGCCTCTAGCGATATCAGGAACCATTCTAACTCATTGGGCATAAAGAAGGTCTCAAAATAGTAGGGAAAAGCGTCAAAAATTCATCAAGATTAGAATCTAGATCTGCCGGAAGTAAACAACCTTGCAGATTTATCCAGATGATAAACATAGTGAAAATCTGCGTATTATCAATAACCGCCTGTTCTAAGATTGGAAATGGTTTCTGAGAGACAAGGTTAACTTATTGAAAGAACTTCTATATAGTTAGGTTTGCAAGGTGGGTTAGAACAGTGTAAAGGTAGCGATCATGTTTATTAAATCCTGGATAGCCGCCGGACTGGACATGGCCTGATTATAGTTGGCCGAAGCCACAAATACCCGGCTTCTGGCCCGATCAATGATGACCTTCTGATAAGACTGTCCCATAGTCATCGGGTTCGTAAAGACAGCAAAGGCAGTCTGTGAAGGAAAATCATAACTTACCGTGGGCATCTGTTGGATAACACCAGACTGAATCATCTGCTGGATGTTTTGTGTGACAAACATCTGGATATCCATTCCCGGCATAATAGGCCCGACACCAATATTAAGGTGTGATCCTTCTTGATTATAGATGCTATTGACCGGGATAGTGGGGTTTTGCAGGCCGGCCGGGTTATGTATTACCTGCCAGTTCTCCGGATGCAGTACGGTCAGAAAAAAACCGAGATTCTGATTTATAAAATTTTTCCCGGAAAATTGGGTCGGCTGGGATGGGCTCAGGCCCCGAAGTTGATTACTAACAGTCGGGTCTGTAATCTTACCTTCCGTAAACTGGATATCATTACCCTGGGCTGAGGCTGTCGAGGTGCCGATATTAATCTGATCTACTATGGGCTTTTCCAGGCTCAGGCTGATTTTCCCCTTACCCGGCTCCACAGTAAGCGTCCCCTTTCCGCCACCCATAGTCCCTTGATAGACAACATATATCCCGGCGGAACCCAACAACAGGGTGGCAAAAACGATTATGACCAGACGGATCGTTTTTTGTTTCTCTATGCCGAGGGATTCAGAATCCTTGGTGGCGTTTTCATTCATAGGTCACCGATATCGGGTTTTTTAATGAGGTGAGTATAGAGTAAAGAGCGTTTGGGCGTCAAGTGAGAAATATCCGGAAACTGTCGTTTCCGGATTCAAGCTCTCAGCGATCAGCATTCAGCCGTCAGCAAAAATATAAGACAAACAACACATTAAGCTGAACGCTGATTGCTGAGTGCTGATAGCTCATCCGAAATCCTTGGGTTTCCGGATGGGAACTAATCAAGGGACAGAAACTGAGGGGAACAGGCTGCGGTCGGTATGGGGGATAAAGCGGGCGGCGCTGAATCTCTGCATGAATTCAGCATTGACGTTCATCTCGATATAGGTGATACGGTCGCAAAGGCGCCGGGCCTCCTCCCGCAATGAAAAATTGCAGAGGGCCTGTAAGGCCCCGGTCAGAGAGCTATTCCCTAAAGGGATATACCGTTCGAGGGGCAAATCCGGAAGCATCCCCAGGGTAATGGCCTTTACCGGATCGATGTAGTTCCCGAAGGTTCCAGCTACATAGAAATGGGCCAGATCCTGGAAGCGGAGGCCCACGGAATCAATAATAGTGGCCAGTATGGTGTACATGGCGGCCTTGGAGCGTAAAAGGATATCCACATCCACCTGAGTTAAAACCAGCTCCTCCCCTGTGGCCGTCTCCAGCCCCGGAACCAGGATGTAGGCCAGTCCGGATGTGGTCTCCTTGAAGCGGGAAGGGTCTCGCTCCGGGACAAACTTTCCCCGCCGATCCAATAGTCCCACGGAGAAGAGATCAGCCGCCAGGTCAATGAGCCCGGATCCACATATCCCCAAGGGAGCCACCCTGCCGATCACCGAGTAAACGGGTCTTAAGGTGTTACGGTCCAAACTTACCCGGTCGATGGCCCCGTCGCCGGCGGTCATGCCCATCTGAGCCACCCCTCCCTCGAGAGCCGGACCGGCTGCACCGGCGCAGGCCATGAGCCAGTCGCTATTTCCCAGAACCACCTCGGCATTGGTGCCCACATCCACCAGGATAGAGACCTCGTTCCGGCGGGCCAGACCTGATGCCAGGATTCCGGCGATGAGGTCGCCGCCAAAATAGCTTCCCACATTAGGGAAAATGAAAACTCGGGCATTAGGATGGATGGGGATATCCAGTTCTCTGGCCGGCGCCGGATCGGGGCGGTTCACCAGAGGGATATAAGGTTCCCGGGGCATAGAGCTTGGGTCCAAACCCATAAAAAGGTGGGTCATGGCCGTGTTCCCGGCCACAGTCATAGAATAGATACTCCCGGTCTGCACCCCTGCTTTAGCGGCCAGTTGGGCGACCATTTTGCCGATCCCTTCCCGCACCACGGCGGTCAACTCCTTGAGGCCGTTCGGGTCGTGGGCATAATGGATACGGGTAAGAATGTCGGCTCCATATCGAATCTGGGGGTTGTCCATGGAGTGTTCGGAAAGGACCTTTCCTGTCCTCAAGTCCACCAGCGCGCCCACCATCCGGGTTGTCCCCAGATCCAGGGCCAGGCCGAAAAAATCCTTTGTAGTATCACCGGGGCTGATATCCAGAAGCTCCCATTCTTCTCCTTCTCTGACCACCGTGGCCGTCACCCGGAAAGAGGCCTCTCGCATGACACGAGAAGAAAACCCTATCAGGCCGTAGGGTATCCGGACGGACTTAAGGCCCTGCCCGGCTTGCAGCGCTCGCCGCAGCCGGTCAATATCCCCGGTATTATCCTTTAAACTGGGGAGAGGAAGGTTCAGGTATAGCTTCTTGACCCCGGGATCCAAATCTTTGTTTGATATTTTATTCTGACCGGGCAGCATCTACCTATAACCTCTAAAGTTTATGGTTTGCGTCGCTGTTGAACTATGAACAAAATCTGAGACAAAGGTCAATTAAAATTTAAGAAAATATCATTAAAAACTTTCACTTTACAGAGATATGCATTTGTGATGAGATAATAAGGTAGTAAGCAATTTTCGAAAGGCCGGAAATTGATGAACCATTATTGGAAATTGGGGTGGGCTTGGAACAGTCACAAAAAAGAAAAGAAAGGAGAACAAATATGAGACGGGCAGTAACCTTATTAGTAATACTTTCGGTCGTCAGTCTTTTAGTTGCAACAGAGACCTTTGCCCAGCGCGGTATGCGGTGGAGGGGCAGCGGCGGCTGGGCAGCAGAAGGCAGATATGGCCGCATGTACGACCCCAAAACGGTGGAGACCATCAGCGGAGAGGTGGTCAGCGTGGATAAAATCACACCGATGAAGGGTATGTCTTATGGCGTACATCTGATGATAAAAACAGACAAGGAAACCGTTTCTGTCCATCTGGGGCCGGGGTGGTACATAGGAAAACAGGACGTAAAGATTGAGCCAAAGGACAAGGTTGAGGTTACAGGCTCCAGGATTACCTTTGGAGGAAAACCGGCCATCATTGCGGCCGAGGTTAAAAAAGGAGAAGAAGTCCTGAAGCTTCGGGATGAAAATGGCCTTCCGGCCTGGTGTGGATGGAGGCGCCGATAGCCTGACTGAAGCCCACCCAATTTCAGTTGTGGCTTTTGGTTGGAGCCCTGCGGGGACAATTTTTGGACATAACTCGCTCCAGATTATCTATAGCATTTCTCACTGGTTCTGCAAAATTACAAGGTTTAGCTGTGCCTCCGCCATCTGTCCTGCATCCCAATATGGTCGAGGGCAACCGGAACTATTTGTCTAAAGTTATCTCTTAAAGTAGTCGATATACACATTACTGTAGAAAAGTCCTTTGACGGAGGAACAGATAACTTCATAAAGATGAACAGTATCTCGCCTAATGTTAAGGTCTTGGTAGTAGATGATGATGCCGGTATCAGGTTGGCGGTGAAAACCGTGGTACAAAAGATGGGTGTCGAAGATGTGGCAGAGGCAACCAACGGACATAGCGCCCTGAAAATGATCAAGGAAAACCATTATGATCTGATTGTTTCCGACTGGAATATGCCTGAGATGGGCGGTGACGAACTTTTAAGGGTCGTAAAGGGTAACGAAAAAACCAAAGATACTCCCTTTATTATGCTTACCTGCCGGAGACATCACGATGACGTAGTTAGCACCCTCAGGGCCGGCGCCAGTAGTTATGTGGTAAAGCCGTTCAGCATTCAGGATCTGGCTCAAAAAATCTCAAAGATAATTTGCCCGCATCCGGAAAAAAGCATAACCGGCAATGCCGATGATACCGGAGATAAGTGGGCAGCGTCCCTTGTTGAGCAATTAATAAAAAAACTGGACAGGGGCCAGGTCAATTTACCAGTCCTGCCGACCGTAGGCATCAAAATCCATCAGTTGCTGCGTGACCCCAAATTGTCCCTTAATGATATTGCGAAGCTTGTGGAAAAGGAACCCGTTATTTCTTCAAAACTCCTGGCCATATCAAATTCACCCTTTTATGCCGGTATAGGCAAAAATGATAATCTGGAACGGGCCATATTGAGGATAGGCCTTAAGAGTGTACTCAATACAGTATTTGTACTGATCAACAGGGGTCTGTATGTCATAAAAAATGAAAAGCACGAGGCGATAGTTAAGTCCCTATGGGAACATTCCCTGGCCTGTGCCTACGGCGCCCAGCAGACGGCCTATATGCTAAGACTGGTGGACCCGGATAAATATTTTATGCTGGGCCTCCTTCACGATATCGGCAAGGTGGTATCGCTACAATTATTGCTACATCCGGACACACAGAAGTGGACGCCCGATAGCGACCATTTGATTTCCATCCTAAACCAGATACACAACGAGATAGGGGCGTTTGTATTAAAGAGATGGAACTTTGACCAGGATTATATTGACATTGCTTCTTGCCACAACCAAGAGGACATCTCATCGGATACCCCAAAAGAACTATTAGTAATCTACTTTGCCAACCTCCTGGCCCGAGAAATGGGCTATGGTCTAAAAAAATACGAGGGCCCAGCGATTGTTGAACACAAGTCTGTACCATTATTAGGTTTAGAACCTCCAGGAATTGAAGCCATCCGGGGAGACATCCATAGATTTATGGAAGGCGTTAGCAGTCAATTCTTTCTATAGCTCGCGTGCAATCAGCCCAATATCTCCCGGAGCCTGTCTTTCAGGTCGCGGGGGCTAAATGGTTTTTTGATATATTCGTTTGCCCCTGCCTCCATCCCTTGCTGTTCATCCATGCGTTGTCCTTTGGCAGTCAGCATCACGATATAAATGTCCATGGTCTCTGTATCTTTCTTCAATAATTCACAGACCTCATAGCCGGTCAACTTAGGCAGCATAACATCCAAAAGTATCAAATCCGGCCCTTGCTCCTTAGCTATCTTAAGGGCCGCCTCGCCATCCGTCGCGGTTAACAACTCAAAACCCGCCTTCCGAACCACAAAACTGAGGGACTCCAGGATATGTGGTTCATCATCACACACCAGGATTCGTTTGGCCATTTCCTATATCTCCTTGTACTGAGGAACTGTAAAATAAAATGTGCTGCCCTCGCCCAATTGGCTCTCTACCCATATCTTGCCCCCATGATGTTCTATTATTTCCTTGCAGATGGCCAGCCCTAACCCCGTGCCCCCTTTTTTTCGGGTAGCAGATGAATCCACCTGGTGAAATTTCATAAAAATTTTATCAAGCTCATCTTCTGGTATTCCGATGCCGTTATCTGCTACCGCTACCTGAATCCGGTCTTCGCTAACAGCAGCAGAGACAGTAATAAGGCCGTCATTATCCGTAAATTTTATGGCATTGCCCAATAAATTTGTAATCACCTGGGTCAATTTGTCCCGGTCCACGTAAATCTCGGGAAGTCCTTCCTGCACTTTCTTATCTATCACAAGACCTTTTTTTTCAGCAAGGGACGACACGGCAGCCACAGATTCATCTATCACTCCTTCAATATGGTGATAGCCCATCCTCCATACCTGCCTGCCAGATTCGATCCTGGACAGATCCAAAAGGCCATCTATCAATCGTGCCAACCGGTCGCTTTCTTCGTTAATTATATTCAGGAATTTTGTCTGTGTCTCCATATCCTCTCCTGCGTTGTCAAGCAGTATCTCGGAAAACGCCTTGATGGAGGTCAATGGCGTCCTTAATTCGTGGGAGACCGTGGACAAAAAGTTGGTTTTTATCTGGTCTAATTCCCTGAGCCTTGCGTTGGCCGCTTCCAGTTCTGTAGTCCTTTCCCTGACTTTGCCCTCCAGAGTCTTACTATGTCCCTCAATCTCTTCTCTCGACCTCTTAAGGTCCTGGATCATCCGGTTAAAGGATTGTCCTAATTGGCCAATCTCATCATCACCTTTTACCTCAGCTAAATAGCTCAAATTCCCTCTTGCGACCTCTTCTGTCCCTATCACCAGGGCCTTGATCGGCTTAGTAATACTCCAGGTCAATAAGATGCTGGTCAGAATAATCGCCAGCAGGCCCGCCAGGGTGGCTATCTGTAACTGCCGGTGCGTCCTCTTTATGATGTCATAGGCCTCATCCGTCCTCTGACAAATGCCGACACTCCACTCCTTTCCCGGAAAATCCAAATAGCCTTTCAGCCTGGAGTATGCACAGATCCATCCCACTTCCTGTGCACCGGTAACATCAAGCGTTCCCTCTGGATTGTGCGATATGTGCTGTCTGAGTATATCTGGAGAAAGTTTATCGAAAATCTTTTCCTTATCAGGATAAGCAATAATCACGCCCTCTTTATTGGTCATGAACATGAATCCGGTCCTTCCGAGCCGAACCCGGTCTGTAATATCCCATATCTTTCCCATGTTCACCTGACCAGCCACTACCGCCTGCACCCGGCCGGCCTTATTCAGGACCGGAGCCGTGGTCACAAAGATAAATTTTCTCGGATTCAGGATAATATGGACATTAGATACGACAGATCTGCCTTCACGGGCTTCCCTATACCAACTCTTGCTGTTCCAGCTGCCGCGATAGTTATATGTAGTCGAGGTAATAACATTTCCCGTAAGATCGATCAGGGTAATGTCTTCAAAGACCTTGTAAAAATCCTGGACCCGTCTCATCTCGGCTAATTTCTCATCTACATTCGTAAAGCTTGAACGAATGCCGGGACTGGCTGCCAGAGTCTTAATGTTCATGTAGGCATTAAAAATGGAGCGGTCGATCTCGGTGCCTACCTGCCTGGTCAATACCAGGAGATTTTCGCTTACCATATTATTCAGGGATTGCTTCACATAGGTCAGGAAGGATAGGCCCAAAATCAATAATGGCAGGAGCCCAATAATCAGAAAGAATAAGCTGATCTTTCTGCCCAGTCTTTTCCTGAAAATAATTTTTTCTCCAAGGCCCATTTTTCTTATTTGTTCATAAGTTCAGACCATATCTTATTTCTTATGGCGTGTCCCTTTCCTATTTCCTGATCTGTTCCTGCTTCCTTAAAGAACTCACATCGCCGGAGGATTTGCGCCGGCGGGTAAATAGCAGGGTCTTCCAATATCTCCTTCAGTGTATACCTCGCAGCGGCCCTATTGCAGTTGGCATACCAGAGGTAATTGGCTATCTTAGCACTTGCCTCCGGGGCGAGAATGTAATTGATAAACACCTCGGCCGTATACTTATTTCGTGAATCCCTCGGGATACAGATGTTGTCAACCCATATGGATGCTCCTTCTTTGGGAATCACATATTCGATATCTTTATTTTTATCTGCGGCATAACAGGCCTCGCCACTGAACTGGTGAGACAGCCAGATTCTCCCAGATATGAGATCGCCCCTGGTTTTTATACAGTCATGATAGCCAGCAATAAGGGGCCTCTGCTTCAAAAGTAATAACCGGGCCTCCTCAAGTGACCGGGGATCATTAGTATTAATGGAATAGCCTTTTGTCTTCAAGGCCATCGCTATTACCTCATCCATGTCATTTAATAAACTTATCTTTCCCCTGTACTTAAAGTCCCACAGTATCTTCCAGCTATTTACCTTTTCCTTAACGAACCTTCGGTTTACGGCAATACCCGTGGTACCCCACAAATAGGGAACCGAATACCTGTTGCCCGGGTCATAAAAGGGATTTTTAAACATAGGGTCTATGTTTCCAATGTTTGGGATATTTCGGCAGTTGACTGGTGCCAGAAGTTTCAATGCCCTCATCTCCTGCACCAAAAGTCCGCTAATTATGATGATATCGTACTTCGCCGGGTCTGATTGGACGGCAGATAACATTTCCTCTTCATTTTTATAGGTTTCGAGATGGACTTTGACTCCAAATCTCCTTTCAAAATCCCGGATGGTGGTCTCACCCAGATAGTCTTCCCAGTTATAGACATTTAACACCCGGGAAAGGGACCTTTCGTTGCCAGCAAAGGCTACTGGGGCCAATAATGACAATAACAAAAAAATACTTATCGTCATCAGTATCCTTAAAAGCTTAGGCATCTGTTCTCCTTTTAACGGCGCTGTGAACATGCATAGCGAGCGCATTCCCCGCTGCTTGCGGCGGGGTTAGCGAGCGAATACTATGCTTTTTACCTTACATACGGAGATTCCCCGTCCGCCGTAGGTCCGCCTGCGGCGGACGGGGAGCTTCAATGGCTCAGTCCTACTAACCGTTCTATTCCACCCCCAGAAGTTTTCCGGGATACAATATATCCAACAACTTACGAATTACATCGAATAATTCGACCCTGGACTTAAATCCAGCCGCAAGAAAGGTTTTTTTGCAGATTTTCAAGGCCATATATATCGCTTGACAGTCCACCGGCCGTGCAGTATAAAAACCCTATCCATGGGTTAAAGGGAACCCTGTGCAAATCAGGGACGGTCCCGCCGCTGTATTCGGGGACGAAACCCACCTTTAAAGCCACTGTCCGCCTGAGGCGGACGGGAAGGCGTGGGGAGTAGGCAGATCCGTGAGTCAGAAGACCTGCCCAGGACGTAAATAGAGGCCTTTTTCTTCGCGGAAAAGAAGGGTGAAGTCAAGCGGGTGCAGCCCTTAAGTCCAACTAGTGGGATTTAAGGGCTTTTTGTTTTTATGGAGGAGATGTGACCAGGCCAGTTCACGGTGGCAACATACGAAAAGTCCAGGATAACTATGGTCTGGATAAATCCACAATCCTTGACTTTAGCGCCAGTATCAGTCCCTTTGGCCCGCCCCGGGGCGTAAAAGAGGTCATCAAAAAATCCATAGATGCCCTGCCCAACTATCCAGACTCCGACTGTCTTGAACTGCGCCAGGCCATCGCCGAATACTGGGAGATTGACCCGGACAACTTACTCGTCGGTAACGGCTCTACCGAGCTTATCCATCTTATCACCCGCGTCTTGACGCCAAAACAGGCACTCATCCCCATACCAACTTTTACCGAATACGAGGACGCCGTTCGTCTCGCAGGCGGCAGATGTCTGTTCATCAAGGCCCGCCCGGATAAAGACTTCTCCTGGCCCATGGAAACAATCCTGGGCCGATTAGACCAGGCGGACATACTCTTTCTCTGTACACCCAATAGCCCTACGGGTTATCTCATGCCCGAGGCTGACATCTACAACATAATCCATGCCTGCAAAAAATATAAAATTGTTCTGGTCATTGATGAGACATTTCTCGATTTCGTAGATGGCAGCGGACAGCGTTCTTTTGTAAACCTTGCCGCCAGGCCGTCTAATATCATCGTCCTTCGCTCGTTTACCAAGCTCTACGCCCTACCCGGCCTTCGCCTGGGTTATCTGGTCGGCGGCAAGACCCTGGTCAGAAAGCTCAGTCGGATGCAGCCTCCCTGGATGGTGAATATCCTGGCACAAGCAGCCGGCCTCGAGGCCCTTAAGGACCGCCCCTACGCAACACAAACTGTTGTTCAACTTAATCTGGAAAAAGAATGGCTTATAGCTGAACTTTCTAAAACTCCGGGGTTACTCCCCTACCCTTCTGCCGCCAATTTTATACTCTGCCGCATAGCCACCAAGAAAATCGCCCCGGCAGCCCTTACCGACGAGATGGCCCGTAAGGGCATATTAATCCGGAATTGCAGCACATACCAGGGGCTAGATAAGCATTTTATCCGTGTTGCCGTGCGTACCAGAGAAGAAAATGCCCGACTCATCTCGTCCCTTCGAGAGGTTCTAAATGGCCTTTGAGCTGATGATCGCCTACGGCCTGGATATTCTGATTGGTGACCCTGTCTGGTTCCCGCATCCGGTACGGGCCATTGGCCGGGGCATAACGGCCCTGGAGAGATACTTGCGGCAGACTACCATTCCCCTGCGACTGGCAGGAGCTATTCTTACTATAACCATTGTGGGTTTGACCTACGGCCTTGTCTGGCTTGTTTGCCATTTGGCAGGCATTTTTCATCCTTACCTCGGAAAGGCCATAGCCATCCTTCTTATCTTTATGTCCCTTTCCGTGCGCAGCCTGGCTCAGGCCGCTAAAAAAGTCTATTCCCCCCTTAAAGCAGGCAACATTAATCAGGCCCGCAGACAACTCGGCCAGATCGTCAGCCGCGAGACAGCCACACTCGACAAAGACAATATCATTCGAGGAACGGTAGAGACTGTAGCTGAAAATACGGTAGATGGCGTCATCTCCCCCCTCTTTTATGCCATTATCGGTGGCGCCCCGCTGGCTTGGGCCTATAAGGCCATAAACACCCTGGACTCAATGGTCGGTTACAAGGACGAAAGATATCTAAAGTTCGGCTGGTTTTCGGCCCGGCTGGACGATATGGCAAACTCTATTCCCGCCCGCCTGAGCGAACTTATTATCCCCTTGGCGGCCTTTTTGACCGGCAAAGATAGTATTCAATCTATAAAAACCGCATTGGTCGATGGCCGGAAGGCGGAAAGTCCGAACGCCGGATTCCCGGAGGCCGCCTTTGCCGGGGCCCTGAATATTCAACTGGGAGGAAGGAATAGCTACCAGGGCAAGATTACCAATCGTCCATTGATCGGCCAGCCTCTCCGGCCGAGACAAATAGAAAACATAAAACAGGCCATACACCTGCTGTATGCCACGTCTTTGGTGGCCCTGATGGGAGGAATGATTATTGTCTGGTTGTTGACATGACAGCGAATCAAACATCAAATTTTAACTTATAGGAGGTAATTAGAAAATGAAGAATCTGTTAAGATGTATAGTTATATTATTGGGTTGTATGTTTATAGTCTTGCCTGTGCCCATCTCTGCCCAGGAAAATGCCCTGGGGAGAAAAGCAGAAGTCCTAAAATCCCCTCAAAGGATAGTCTCTTTAGCTCCCACCCACACGGAGATTCTCTTCGCCCTTGGGCTTGGAGAAAAGATCGTTGGAGTGACTGACCGCTGTAATTATCCGGAGGAGGCCAGCAAAAAACCAAGGGTGGGAGGTTTTGCCAATCCGGATATAAACAAGATTCTTGCCTTGAAACCCGACCTCGTTTTGGCTTTTGGAACGATTCAAAAATCAGAGGCGGAAGAACTCGAGAAAAGGAACCAAAAGGTACTTTGGATTTATCCGCACACTGTTGACCAGGTTTTGGAGTCTTTTGAAAGGATCGGAAGAATTACAGGGAAAGAATTAATTGCGGAACAACTAAGGCAGAGCGTAAAAGAAAGAATCCAACGTGTCCAGGAAAAGATTAGTGATATCCCGGAGGATAGAAGGCCAACCATCTTCAGGGTGATGGGCCTGGATCCACCGGGAACAATCGGAGGTGATTCTTTCCAGACGGACGTCTATCGTCTTGCCGGCGGGAAAAATGTCTTTGGCGATATCAATAAGGACTTCTTTCAAATTGATATTGAGACTCTTATTAAACGGGATCCGGATGTCATTATTATTGCTGGTAAAAACCCGGAAAAATTGAGGAAAAAGATAAAGGATCAGGAAGGATGGGAAAAATTAACCGCAGTAAAGAATGGCAAGGTCTTCGTTATTTCTTGTGATCTTATCTGTCGCCCAGGCCCACGGATAGCCGAGACTATAGAGAAAATTGCAGCCTACCTTTATCCGGAGCGGTTTTCCCATGAGGCAACTACCGAATCGAAAAACAAGGGGAATTAAACTGATGCATTGATAGTAATACGCATACCGGATTGCTGAAAACAAGCTTATAGGCATTAAGTCTGTCAGATCAAGGAAGCCGGTCAAAGTCCGGCGCTGCCCCGCAACTGTAGGCAGAACGAAAGCCGCATTTAACGCCACTGTCCGTCTGGGCGGACGGGAAGACGCGGCCGGTAGGGAGCTGCAAGCCAGGAGACTTATCTGACAGACTAAAAAACATCCTGACCGAGGGAGGAAGGAGAATTGGAAATGAAGAGGTTGTTAAACTGTGTTATTGTATCATTTGCATGTTTATTTACGGTATTATCCACTCCGGTGGCTGCACAGGAGGATACCGGGGCAATAAGAATGGAGGCGGTGGTAGTAACTGCCAGTAGATTGGAAGAACCCTTAAGATATTCTCCCGATTCGGTGACTGTAATCACAGAGAAGGAGATTCAGAAAAAGGATAAGAAGACGGTTATCGATGTCTTAAGAGATGTTCCCGGTGTCTTCATCCGACAGAATGGTTCATTCGGCGGGGACTCTTCTATATATCTGCGCGGCACCAACAATGCACATACGTTAATTATGATCGACGGCGTAAAGGTAGGCGATCCAATGGCCGGCGATGGAAAGATGAGTATCTCTCACCTCTCTACGGATAATATCGAGCGCATAGAGATTATCCGTG
The DNA here is from genome assembly GCA_031082315.1 of Thermodesulfobacteriota bacterium. Classification (NCBI taxonomy): domain Bacteria; kingdom Pseudomonadati; phylum Thermodesulfobacteriota; species Thermodesulfobacteriota bacterium. The sequence continues at coordinate 31,595 of JAVHLC010000007.1, read as the reverse complement.
GCGCCCAAAGCGTGTTGTATGGATCAGATGCCATCGGAGGCGTCATCAATATCATTACCAAAAAAGGCAAAGAAAAGCCCAGATTTTACCTTTCAACCGAGGGAGGTTCGTTTGAGACCTTCAGGGAAAAACTCGGGGTCAGTGGGGCAAATGATAAGGTGAGCTATTCTGCTTTTATATCCCGTCTGGATACTAAAGGTATCTCCAAGGCGAATGAAGACCTGGGAAATACGGAACAGGACTACTACCACGATACCAATATCTCGGGCCGGCTTGACGCTCAACTTAGCGAAACGGTGCGGGCAGGTTTTTCTGTTCGTCATGCTCAGTCAAATATGGACTATGATGACACGGGGGTTGATGCGGATAAGGCTCAGGATTCAGACATTACCAGTTTATCTACAAACCTTGATCAGGATATCTTTACATGGTGGCAGCATAGCATTAAGCTGGGGACTACGGAGACAAAAAGAGAATATACTGAAAACGGGAGCTTTGACAGCTCCTATAAAGGAACCACCAAGTTGGCCTCCTGGCAGCATAATTTCTTTATTCAAGATAAGGATACCATCACAGCCGGTTTCGATTATCAGGAAGAGAGCGGCGACGTCCAGAGCACCGGGGGGGATATTACGGAAAAGAAAGTGGATACCAACAGCCTATTCATCCAGAACAAGTGGACTCCATTTCAAGGCCTGTCTTTTACCCTTGGCCTGCGCCATGACGATCATCAGACCTTTGGCGGTGAAGACACCTACAAGGGCGCACTGGCCTATCTCTATGAAAAAACCGGGACTAAGATAAGGACGAGTTACGGAACCGGCTTTCGCGCCCCCTCCCTCTATCAACTCTACTCATCCTATGGCGATCCCAACCTGAAGCCGGAGGAGAGCAAGGGCTATGACGTGGGCATAGACCAGGAACTGTTCGGGAGAAAGGTGTTGGTGTCTGTGACCTACTTCCAAACTGAGATTGACCAGTTGATTGACTGGAATTGGACGACCTGGAAGTATTATAACGTCGGTAAGGTCAAGACAAAGGGCTGGGAGACGTCGGCCTCTTTTAAGCCGCTGGCCTGGTTGAGTCTCGATGCCCATTACACCTACACCGGGGCGAAAGATGAGACCCCCGGAAGCACATACCAGGGCAAGTATTTAATATACCGGCCGAAGCATACGGCGGGGGCCTCTTTAAATGTCAAGCCGCTGGAAAAGCTGAACGTGAATCTCAATACTCAATATGTGGGTAAACGGTATAGAAATACGGGCAACACCGCCGAGATGCATTCTTATACACTTGTAAATCTGGCGGTATCCTACGAAGTTAATCAGTGGCTTGAGGTCTTCGGAAGGGTGGATAACCTGACCGATAAAAACTATCAATCCATATACCAGTACGGGGAACCCGGTATCGGTATTTATGGCGGAATTAAGGCGACTTTTTAAGCCTGAGATTTTGCTGATTAGTTCTTAACCGACGTGGAGGAAGTTGTTGTACCATATTAAAATTCGAAATCCGAAATCCGAAATCCGAAATTCAGGCACTCTCCTGTGTCTCCTCTGCGTGATCTTTTGCGCCATGTTCCTGGCCATCTCTCCGGCAGTTGCCCGGGGAGGCGGCCTGCCGCAGCGCATCGTCTCCCTATCCCCCTCTATCACCGAGGGTCTCTTTCAACTCGGCCTTGCCGATAAAGTTGTGGGCGTTACCACCTTCTGTCTGTATCCTCCTCGCGCCGTACAGAAACCCAAGATCGGCACCATCATCAAGCCGAATGTTGAAAAAATCGTCTCCCTTCAGCCTGATATAGTCCTGGCCACAGAGACCAACCCGCGTCCGGATATTGATAAACTCTCTTCCCTGGGCATACGGGTATTGATCCTACCCCCGGAGAAGAGCTTTGCCGATATCTGCCGCAATTTAAGCCTCCTGGGCAAGGCCCTGGGGGCGGAAAAGACCGCCGAATCCGTCATAAAGAAGGCAAACGAACGTATCATGGCTATAAAAATCCGGCTCAAGAAGGCCCGGCCGGTAAAGGTCTTCTGGGAGGTGGGCGCCTCTCCGCTGGTCACCGTGGGGAAAGGCACTTTCGCCGATGAACTCCTCTCCATGGCTGGAGGAATCAATATAGCGCATAATGCCCCGGCCCGCTATGTCCGCTACAGCCGGGAAGAAGTGCTCCGGCAAAATCCGGAGGCGATCGTGCTGGTCACTATGGGTGACGTCACGGCCCGGGAAGTCGCCTCCTGGCAAAAATATAAAGAATTAAAGGCCGTAAAAGACAGACGAATATATGTAATCGAGGCCCATCCGGTCTGCTCACCCACTCCTCTTACCTTTGTCCAGGGGCTGGAAAAGGTAGCTTCTTTTCTTCATCCTGCCTGCGTTAGGCCAGGCGCCGGGGTCTTTTAAGAAATGACTTATCGCCATACAAAAGTCTTTATAGCCCTCTTTCTTCTTTTTATAGGGACATTCTTACTAGGCTTGGCCTTCGGCGGGAGTAACCTCTCGTTATCCTCAGTAGTAACTGCTATCTTCCAGCCGGAAAAGGATAGTATCGCCTCTACCATTGTCTGGCAACTCCGCGTGCCCAGATTTTTCCTCGGCGTCCTGGTCGGCGCCGGACTCTCCGTGGCCGGGTGTGTATTTCAAGGACTTCTGCGCAATCCCCTGGCTGAACCCTACACCCTGGGCATATCCGGCGGGGCCGCCCTGGGTGCCACGCTGGCCATTGTCTTTGGACTGCCGGGTGTCTTTGGCCGGATAGCCTTACCTTTAGCCGCCTTCCTGGGCGCCTTTCTTTCTCTTTCACTAACTTATGCGGTGGCGGCGCGGCGGCGTTTCTCCGTTCCCACCCTGATATTGGGTGGCGTAATCTTAAGCTTCCTTTTTTCCGCCCTCGTCCTCCTGATACTCTCTGTAGCCGATACCGATAAAGTTCACGGAACCATAATCTGGCTTATGGGCGATCTATCCACCACAGAGACCGGTATGGTCAGGGTTGCCGCCTTCCCCATAATCTGCGGCATGGGAATCGTGCTCCTTATGTCCCAACAATTAAATATCCTCACCCTCGGTGAGGAAAAGGCCACCTATCTCGGTCTAAACACCGAGTCTCTGCGCAAGATATTCTTCCTGGCCGCCTCTCTCATTACCGGCGCCTGCGTGGCTGTCTCCGGCCTGATCGGGTTTGTCGGCCTTATCGTGCCCCATTTCCTGCGCCGCCTGGTCGGACCAAATCATAAAACACTTATCCCGGCCTCGGCCCTGGGCGGGGCCATCTTTTTGCCTCTCTGTGATATTATCGCCCGGACAATTATAGCCCCGCTTGAATTACCGGTAGGAGTAATTACCGGCATTGCCGGCGGACTAGTATTTATCTCTTTTATTCTGAAAACCAAGAGCTGGGAAATATTTTAATATGGATGCCTTTCCCTTGCTTAAGGTCGCCGGTCTGGTCGCCGGATACCAGGATCGAAAGGTTATTGACGGGATATCTTTTGGCGTCCCGCCGGGCTGTTTCCTGGGCATCATCGGCCCCAACGGCTCGGGGAAGACTACGCTCTTTCGGGTCATAACCGGATTTCTTAAACCATGGGAAGGTGAAGTCCTGTACCAAGGCAAAAACACGGCCAGGATACCTGCCTCGGATATCGCCAAAGAAATAGCCGTCATGCCGCAGGGTATGGAAAGTACTTTCTCTTTCAGTGTGGAAGAGCTGGTCGCTATGGGTAGATTCCCTCATCTCGGGCGCCTCCAGAAATTAGGCAAAAGAGATCGGGATGTGATCCGTCAGGTTCTGGAACTGACGGATACGGAAGATTTCAAAGACAAGAAACTTTTTGAGCTTTCCGGCGGAGAAAGACAGCGCGTATTTCTCGCTCAGTCCCTGGCCCAGGAACCCAAACTTCTTCTTTTAGACGAGCCGACCGCTCACTTAGACATTGGTCATCAAATAAGAATTCTGGATGTCATAAAGAGGCTAAATCGCACGGAAGGTATGACCGTGATCGTCGTCCTCCACGACCTGAACCTGGCCAGCCTGTATTGCGACCGGCTGATCCTGCTTAAAGACGGCTTCATCTTCGAGGAAGGATCACCCTCCGAGGTTATGACCTATGAGACCATCGAAGCAGTCTATAAAACCGTGGTTCTCGTTAACGAAAATCCGGTTACCAAAAGGCCCCACGTACTTTTGGTATCCAGGGAGCAACAATGAACGTCTGCCGCATTACATCCGGACAACCCCATAAGAAGGCTGCTGCGCTCTGGAGCGGCGGGAAGGACAGTTGTCTGGCCTGGCGGCTAGCTACGGAACAGGGTTATGAGGTGGCTACACTCGTCAATTTTTATAGCGGCAACCGCTCCCGCTCCCACGGTCTGCCCACCGCCCTCATCTGTGATCAGGCCCAGGCTGCCGGAATGTCTATCATCCAGAAAGAGGTCAGGGGAAATGCCTATGAGGAGGCGTTCTTAGAGATTCTGGCTCAGTTTAAAAAACAGGGCATCGAAAATCTGATATGCGGGGACATCTATCTTATGGAGCACAGGACGTGGCTGGAGCGCGTAGTGGAAGAAGAAGGACTTTCCCCGGTCTTTCCTCTCTGGGACAGGGATACCGGGGAACTTATGGCCGAGTTTATAAGACGGGGATTTGAGGCTATTATTGTCGCCGCCCGCAGCGATATCCTGGGCAAGGAATGGCTGGGCTGTCCGATTGATGCCCATTTTCTGCAGAAACTAAAAGAGTTGCCGCATAAGGTCGATCCCTGCGGTGAATCCGGTGAATTTCATACCTTGGTTGTCACCGGGCCGGCCTGGCCAGGCCGGCTGAAGGTTTTGGAAACGGCGATAATCGAGGAGGATAGACACTGCTTTTTAAATATCAAGAAATGGGAAGTTACTTAGTTCATAACATTGACTGAATGCGCCCCGACTGCCCTTGCGCGAAACTACGCGGCGGAAAGCGGCATAACGGGTTTGTCAGCGGCGAGGGAACCGAGTCCGCTGAACAAAAATGTTGTGCTGTTTTAATTACTGATTTACGAACTACCTTTATCTACGATTTCAGCAATCTCCCTGACGATTTCAATCTCCTTTGAGTGTATATCGCAACAATTTGTAAAATCAATTAAATGTGAGTGAGCAACTATTCCTTCTTCCTCAATTGATACTGGGGTACTAAAATATACTATCATACCAATAGTTCTCTGATCGCCAGGATTTAAGTATTTTTTCTTATGATCATTATGAAAGTTATCCAATATTTTTTCGATGTATGAATGCATCAAAAATGAATTTGACGAAACCAAAATGTCTAAATCAGGATTTAATATTTTACTTACCGATAGGGCGATAAGCCCCAAAACATTTTTTTGACCGTCATATTCATTGTATCGTTTTTTCAATTGTCTAAAAGCACCCTTTATGTTGCTATTAATTTGGTGCTTATATTGGGGGCGCTTACATTCAATAAATATTTTAATGTTGTTGTGAATAATTGAAAGATCAGCTTCTGTACCTAAATCAATTTCAAATCCAGAAGAAGAAAGCTTTGAAGCTATCAATAATTCGAATGCGATATTTCTTCCAAGATTTGTTGATTTATCAGAGTTCTCTGCTGTATTTATAACTGGACCTTTAATGAATTTTTTTAGTCTTTCGTCAAGATCGCTGTTAATTAACTTAGAGAGGCCATTAGATATATAGACAAGTTCCTGTGTTTCATAGACGAGATTAACATAAGTACTGAAAAATTCTTTTTGTTCTTCGACCGTGAAATTGCCAGAATTATATTTGTCTAAAAATTTCTTAAAGACCCTTTTGTATTCTCCAATTCTTGTCCGGTCGATATTTAGCCCATGAGCAGATAACCATAGTGTGGCATCATCGATGCTTTTGTAAACCAATTCGTATTTTGTTCTTATTAACGGTTTTCTCATTCGGTATCTTTATGTTTGAAGCACAACGTTGCAAATCACCGGTGGCTGTAAGCCGTCCGGTGGATTTGCGGGTTATACCTGTTTATCAATAGGGTTCAGATGTCCGTAAAATAAATTCGTGTCTGTCTATCCGCTTTTCCAAATCCGCCCAAAACTCCATGCTGGGAGAAGTATGTCTGTCATCTCCCTCAAATGCGCCTGTTATATTCCAATCGCGAAGTGTGTCCATGTAGTCTGAAAGATAGCTATCCCAAAATCTTCCAAAATTGCTATCAAACACCATTTCAAAAAAGGAAAATATATTCCAACTCTCTTTTTTACCCTGATCATCAACCTTCATTTTTGGAAGAACCTCAACAATGTCCTGCCAGATCTCGTCATTTTGATATAGAAATTGTTTCATCTTGTCGTCTTGAAGTTTGTGCTTATCCGCCATTTCTTTTCCAACAGTATATTGATAAAGAATACTATCATAGCCTTCAGGGCCAGCTCCCATAAGTTTTCTCGCCGCAGTGGGGAAATATGTTTCGAAACGTGCAAAAGAATACGACATAATTCCTTCTAGATTCCCTTCTGAAGCACCTCTTTCTTTAGGCCAATTAAGGTATCTTCCGTGAAAGACGAGGACTGGAAGCCGTGTAAAGTAGTATCTAAAAAAAGAACCGATGATCAACTCATGACTATCCGAATAAATAATATTCCTGAACTTGTCTGAGACGTAAGGTTTCAAGTAAGGTGAAAACTCAAGCGGAAAGGATAGATGTTCTGGGATTTGGTCTAAGAATTCAGCAATGCTATGTTTATAAAAGCCTTCCGCTGCAATGTCGTAACTTCCCAAAGCAACGTATGAAGAATTTATCGAAATTCTTAAGAGGAAGTCGGCCATTGCCTTTTCAACAATTGGTATTATTTGCTCCCGGTAACCCAACTGCCGAAACTTTAGTCTCCGTTTTCTCAGCCGGAATTTCATGGCAGTAATCCTTTTCGTCTTGGTATAACAATTAATAGCTCAATCTTTTTTCAATAAAGCAGCGAGGTCTCTTTCAAAGTCTTCGTCATCGGTTTCAGGTACTTCCGGAGATTCAAATAGGATAATAGATTTATCTTTGACATATTTCCGAACATGAACATTTTCATTGTCATATAGCTCTAAGTGCATTCTAGAATTTGTTATTTTATAGAGTCTTGATTCCCATTTGTCATGATAATCCATCCATGTCAGGGTGCGATTAATCCAGGGATCAAGAAATTCAATAGCTAGATCAAAGTCGCTATCCTGCTTAGCAGTACCTTTGAGGCGAGAACCATAGAAATATATCCTTATTCTAAAATGTACGGATGAAGCCCATTGACGAATTGATTGTTTCAAATTTTCATCCATATGGTTCCCTTACCTACATTACATTTTAGCTGGCGACTGTCTTTTTCCATAGTCATAGAGAAAAAAGGTAGTGGCGTCAAGCAAAAAAGGGGGTTTTGTGGGGTTTGAGGGGCAAAGTAGCTGTCTTATATTGAACAATTTTATGCAGCCGCTGCATAAAAATAAAAAGTCGCTTCCATGAATTCTGTAATAGTCAGAATATTGACGGCAAGTCTCCTCTTCAACCCAGAGCCAGGCCTTCAACGCGATGCTCTTTCTTTTCCGCCATGTACTGGATAAAAATATCAAAGGCCTCGACAGCACCAGTGGCTACAAAAAACAAACTGGGTGTGAAGAGTCCGTTGGATTGATCTCCAACAGCCCTGGAGAGGAGTATAATTTAAATGGATTTGGGAAGTCTTGACCATTGAGCATGATCATGTTACATGATACTGAGCAAGCATTCAGCCTTAAGCGTTCTGTTGACGACTGAACATGCATAGCGAGCGCATTCCCTGCTGCTTGCAGCGGGGTTAGCGAGCGAATACGATGCATTTTACCTTACATACGGAGATTCCCCGCAGCTTGCTGCGGGGAGCTTTAATGTTTAAAAAGAATAGACCCTGTCGGTGATCCGCCTCCGGCGGATAGAATAGGGAATCCCGTGAGAACCGGGAACGGACCCACCGCTGTAACCAGGGACGAAAGCCGCATTTAAGGCCACTGCCCGCCGCAGGCGGATGGGAAGGCGCGGTAAGTAGGACGATCTGGGAGTCAGAAGACCTGCCGACAGGGATTAGTTTCGCGGGAGATGGTAAATCCCCAGGCTCTTATTTAGAGAGTTTGGGGATTTTTTTATTTCAATAAAGATGGGCTCGTAAAAAGTCAGCTTTCCCCTCTTTTGTCATTCCGGACTTGATCCGGAATCCAGTAATTTTAAATAGTTCTGGACTCCGGCTTTCGCCGGAGTGACGAGATTAAGACTTTTTACAAGTTCATCAATAAAGGAGGAAGTTTAATGGCAACGCAGGTTGAACAGGCAAAAAAGAAGATCATTACCAGGGAGATGAAGGAAGTAGCCAGCGAGGAAGGCGTCTCTCCAGAGTACGTCTGTGAGATGGTGGCCGCCGGAAAGATTGTTATCCCGGCCAATCAAAATCACCCCTGTAAGGTAGTAGGTATTGGAAAGGGCCTTCGTACCAAGATAAATGCCAGCATAGGAACTTCCACGGATATTATTGATATTGCCTCAGAGGTGGAAAAGGCCCGCGCCGCTGAAGAAGCCGGCGCCGATACCCTGATGGAACTCAGCGTGGGCGGGGATCTGGACAAGATCAGGGGGGAGATTTTGCGGGCCGTGCGCCTGCCGGTAGGAAACGTGCCCCTCTATCAGGCCTTTTGTATGGCCGCCGAGAAATATGGAGACCCGAACAAACTGGATGAGGAGATGCTCTTTGATTTAATCGAAAGACAGTGTGCCGATGGAATCTCCTTTATGGCCATCCACTGCGGCATCAACTTATACACCCTGGAACGGCTGGAAAAACAGGGCTATCGCTATGGCGGCCTGGTCTCCAAGGGCGGCACCTCCATGGTGGCCTGGATGGTAGCCAATAAACGGGAGAACCCGCTTTATGCCCAATTTGACCGCCTGGTAAATATCCTTAAAAAATACGACGTGGTCTTATCCCTTGGCAATGGTCTGCGGGCCGGGGCCATCCATGATTCATGTGACCGGGCCATGATTACGGAACTGGTCATTAATTGTGAGCTGGCCGAGCTTGGACGAAAGATGGGCTGCCAGACTATGGTGGAAGGTCCGGGACATGTGCCGCTGGATGAGATAGAGGCAAACATAATTCTGCAAAAGAAGATGAGCAATGAAGCCCCCTATTATATGCTGGGTCCTCTCCCCTGTGACGTGGCTGCCGGCTATGATCACATAGTGGCGGCTATCGGAGCCGCCCAGTCTGCCCGCTATGGCGCTGACCTCATCTGTTACATCACCCCGGCCGAACACCTGGCCTTACCCAACAAGGCTGATGTAATTGAAGGAGTACGGGCGGCCAGGGTAGCTGCCTACATTGGTGACACCATTAAACATGGCGCGCGAGCAACAAAACGGGATATGGAGGTCAGCAAGGCCAGGCGCGATATGGACTGGGAAGGCCAATTTCGCTCCATGCTGTTTCCGGAGATCGCCCGAACGATCCGGAAAGACCGTCTGCCCCGTGACAACGCTACATGTACCATGTGCGGAGAATTTTGTGCCAATAAAGGGGCAAGCCGGATATTTGCCGGGACGTTGGAAAAAAGTGACAAGTTATAGATTGACGCCTTCGTAAAAGTCCTTCTATTGCGAAGCAGCGATCGGCCATCAGCTATCAGCGGTCAGCAGTCAGAATCTAGAATTCAGAAGTCGGAAGTCAGAATGGTTTTATTCTGGATTCTTCTGGATTCTGAGTTCCCACGTCTAATGTCTCACTTCTCACGTCTTACGCTGATGGCTGATGGCTGAATGCTGACAGCTAAATTAGCAGGAGCCCGTCGCAGGCGGACTGTGATACAGCAACAGATTATTTTAGGCGGTCGTTTTTGGACTTATTTGCTGTTGACGAATGTCCGTTTTTATAATAGATTTTGAGGCCAGTTTTTAAAGATTAAGGAGTTACGTTTCATGACCAACCAACCGGCAAAGATCACTCTATCTGCTGACGGTAAAATCCAGGCGCCGGATTATCCCATAATCCCTTATGTCGAAGGGGACGGCATCGGCCCTGATATATGGGCGGCCGCCGTCCGCGTTTGGGATGCGGCTATAGGCAAGGCCTACGGCGGAAAGCGCAAGGTTTTCTGGCAGGAGGTGTTAGCCGGAGAAAAGGCGTTCGCGCAAAAAAACGCATGGCTGCCAATGGAGACCCTCAACACCATTCGCGACTGCCGGATAGCCATAAAAGGCCCGCTTTCCACGCCCGTGGGAAAAGGCATCCGCAGCCTGAACGTGGCCCTGCGGCATGAACTTCAATTGTATGCCTGCATCCGGCCCTCCCGATATTTCCACGGACTGCCCAGCCCGGTGAAAGAGCCGGAAAAGGTGGACATGATCATCTTCCGGGAGAATATGGAAGACCTCTATACAGGCATAGAATGGGAGGAAGGAACGCCGGAGGCGTCCAAGGTAATCTCATTTATCAGGGAGACCAAGGGTAAACATATTCCGCCGGATTCAGGGATCGGCATAAAGCATATCAGCCGGAGCGGGACCAAACGCCTGGTTCGAAAGGCCATAGAATACGCCCTGGAAAATAAAAAAAACAGCGTTACCCTGGTACACAAGGGAAACATCATGAAATTTACCGACGGGGCCTTTCGCCTCTGGGGATATGAACTGGCCAGGGAAGAATTCCCGGAGGCCACTATCACCGAGAAAGAGGTCTCTGACCAATATGGCGGTAAGCCCCCCCAGGATAAGGTCATTATAAAAGACCGCATAGCGGATGCCATGTTCCAGCAGGTCTTGCTGCGGCCTGAGGAATACAGCGTTATCGCCACACCAAATTTGATCGGCGATTACCTATCGGATGCCCTGGCCGCGCAGGTCGGAGGTCTGGGGCTGGCCCCCAGCGCCAACATCGGCGATGGTTACGCCCTCTTTGAACCCATACACGGCACAGCGCCGAAATATTCAGGCCAGGACAAGGTCAACCCCAGCGCCCTCATTCTGGCCGGTGGAATGATGTTTGAACACCTGGGCTGGAAAGAAGTCACCGAACTGCTCTACAAGGGCATCCAGAAAACCATCTCGCAAAAAAGGGTAACTTACGATCTGGCCAGGCAGATACCCGGGGCCGTTGAACTTAAATGCTCAGAGTTTGGCAATGCAGTCATAGAAAACCTGGCTTAGCAGGCATAAGGCTGCTCCTTTCGGCTATAGGACAGCTTTTCTTCCCCGCGTCCTGCCTGCTTTGCAGCGCCCCCTTACCCGGCCGGCCGGAGGTACTTTTTTGCCCCAAGTGCATGAGTGGCATCAAGTTCATTCACAGCCCGACATGCCCTGTATGCGGAAGGCCTTTTGCGGCGAAAGGGCAGCCGGAACACCTTTGCCATACCTGTCTCAACGAGCCCTATCACTTTGATAAGGCCCGGGCTGTCACCTTTTATGACGGGCCTATACTTGAGGCCGTCCACCGATTCAAATTCGGGAAAAAGATTATCCATGCCCGAACCCTCGCCGGATTAAAAAGTGGGGATGGGCCTTTTAACCTGGATCAGTTTGACCTCTTCGTACCCGTGCCCCTTCACGTAAGGAGACTTCGGCAACGGGGTTTTAATCAGACACTGCTCCTTCTAAGAGAATGGGCCGGGAAAGAAAAAGAGAAAAAAATAGACTTTACGACCCTGGTTCGCCACAGGCACACAGAGCCCCAGACAAATTTCAAACACCGCGAGCGCCGGAAAAACATAAAAGGGGCCTTTGCCGTGAAACGGCCGGATAAGGTTCGGGGCAAAAATATCCTTCTCTGCGACGATGTCTTTACCACCGGCGCCACGGTAAATGAATGCGCCCGGGTACTTAAAGAAGCCGGGGCAGGGAAAGTTTCGGTCCTGACCCTGGCCCGCGCCATAGCACAATAAGGTAACCGTTCACCGTTGTCCGTTCACCGTTCACCGAAAAAGACGTTTTCGTGTTTTTCACGGACAACGGCGGCCGAATAACGGAAAATACCTTCACCGTTTACCAGGCGGAGTTTTTCACGTTTTTTTGAGGGGCGACGGTTGCCGGAAAATACGATTACCATTGACTGTTCACCGAAAAAAACTTTTCAGGTTCTTACGGACAACGGTGAACTGATAACGGTGAACGGATACACAATAAGAGGATAAAATGAAGGCAGGCATAGTCCAGTTATCCATAGAAATAGGTAATACGCAACAAAACCTTGAGCGGGCTGTTACCGGCCTGGAAAACCTGGGCAAACAGGGTGTCCGTTTAGCGGTCCTGCCGGAGATGTGGGCCACAGGCTTTGCCTACGATAAGCTCCCGGCCCTGACCCGGGAAACGCCCCAACTGCTTAGCGCCCTCCAGTCTACGGCCGGCAACTACAACATGGCCATTGCCGGCAGCCTGCCTGAGGAAGAAAACGGCCGCTATTACAATACGGCATTTCTCCTCGATGGGAAACAAGGTCTAATCGGCAAGTACCGCAAGACGCATCCCTTTCCACCCACCGGAGAGGATCGTTATTTTACCAAAGGCCATGCACTCCCGGTATTTGAAACAGATTTTGGCAAGGTCGGGATAATCATCTGCTATGACCTGCGGTTTCCCGAGATCTGCCGCCACCTGGCCGGTAATAGGGCGACGTTTATCATTGTATGCGCGGAGTGGCCCCTGGTGCGCCTCGGACACTGGCAGACCCTCACCACGGCCCGGGCTATCGAGAATCAGTGTTTTGTAGTGGCCGCCAACTGCCGCGGAACAGATGGGAAGACCGTATTTGCCGGGCATTCCCGCATCATAGGGCCGGACGGCTTTATCCTCTTTGAGGCAGACGAAAAAGAATGTCTTGCGTCTATAGAAATTGACTCCTCACAGGTAGAAACAACGAGGAACTTCTTCAATACCGTCCCCTCCCCCGCTTTTGCGCCCTCATCCTATCAGGACAAGATCATGTCCCGGGATGCGGCCAGAGAGCTCATCACGCGCCTTAAAAAGGAAGGGAAAAGAATCGTTTTTACCAATGGCTGCTTTGATATACTCCACGTCGGCCATGCCCGTTATCTGGCAGAAGCCAGGACACAGGGCGATTTCCTTATAATCGCCGTAAACAGTGATGAATCCGTGCGGGCCATAAAAGGGCCGGATCGGCCCATAAACAATGAGGAGAACCGGGCAGGGCTTCTGGCTGCCCTGGCCACAGTAGACGCGGTTATTTTATTTTCTGAAGAAACGCCATATAATCTGATCGAGGCGCTTAAACCGGATGTGCTCGTAAAGGGGAGCGACTGGGAAGAAGAGGATATCGTAGGCGCCGATATGGTTAAATCCTGCGGCGGCCGTGTGGTCCGGATACCCCTGATCGAAGGGGCATCGACCACGGAAACCATCGAGCGCATCCTCACGGCGAAGGAAGTATTGTCAAAAACTTAACCACAGAGGACACAGAGAAAATAAAAATATCAACAAGTTCAAGCAGATTTTAGCTCCTCCCCTCTGTGATCTCCTAATATTCTCGTTGGTGGTCTCGAAATACCACCGGAACTGCTTTGGAGAGCACAGAGGTTCAATGAGCACTCAAAGGACTGCTTTTTCTTCAATTGTTCTTTCGCTTTCTTCTTATTTCTTGAAAAATTTTCTCTTTCCTCAGTGTACTCTGTGGTTTGTTTTTCATAGAACTTTTGACATTACCACCAAGGATTGGGTGAGTAAGTAGGAATATGTTAATCATTACCGGGACGGGACGGTCGGGGACCGGCATGTTCGCCAGGCTGTTCGGCGGATACCATGAGTTCCGGGTCGCCTATCTCCTCGATAAATATCTTTCTCTTAAAGACCCCCGTGCAAATCCTTTCGACCGCCTTGAAAAAAGGATTATGGCCATAAAAGATCTCCACCAGGGCATTGACCCGGAAAGGTTTATTGATTCTTCCAACCTGTACATTCACTTTCTTGATGCCATCTATTACCTTAACCCGTCAGCCAAATTTATCCTCGGAGTAAGGAACGGCAAGGACTTTGCCCGGTCAGGGATCACGCGCAAATGGCATGAACAGGGTATGTTTGGCACAGTGCCCCTCCGCAATGATCCTTATTTTGACAGGTGGGATGAGATGACCCCGCTCCAGAAAAACGCCTGGATATGGATGCACAGAAACAGGATTGCCCTGAAAGTATTAAAGGTCATTCCTGACAGCCAAAGGCTCATCGTAAAGATCGAGGACTGTACAAGCGATGCTACCCTAGATCAGCTTGAACAATTCGCCGGAGTGCCTATAATTGATCGATCCTGGGCCAGGCGGCGTTACAACGCCAATCCCACCTACACCTTCCCGCCCAAAGAGGAATGGTCAGATGCCATACATAAAGAGTTTGACGAGATCGCCGGAGAGATGATGGCCTTTCTGGGATATTAATTTCCATCCATTTATTGAAGCGGCCAGACTTAAACCACATCCTGGCAAAAAGACCAGTATGCCGGACAACAAAATGAGGCCTATCTAAATATCTTACTTCGTATCAGTTTGGCCTTTTGAAAAACTGGCTAAACTTCAATTCAAAATGCAAGATTCAAAGTGCAAAATTCAAAATGTTGATGGTTTTTGTCCGAAATTTTACATTTTCCATGTTGCTTTTTCCATTTTGCAATGAGATTTAGCGCATTTTTAAAAGCGCTAAATTGTTACCTTACTTCTTGTTCCTGCGGAAAACCGGCTCAAGGCTGCTCAGTTCAGCAAACCGGATAATATCATCCTTGTATTCCTGCACATACGGACAATCCCACACGGCCAGGATCTTTTCCTGACTTACATAGTAGTGATCCTTGTCTGTCAAATCGTTGAGACTCACACCGTTTGCCGATGCAATCCCCTGGACGCCTTCCGGGTCAAACACCTTTTCCAGCACCATCGGGAAAATCTGTGGCCAGCGACAGACCCCTGGCCGCTTCTCATATATCAGGCAGCGGCCGTTATCTCTGTTCAAATTCGGACAAAAAGAACCGCGCGTAAGAATAAGCCCCCATCCCTGACGCCAGCGATAAAGAGCGGGCTCCGTCTTGTAGAAGGGCTGGTCATTCCGCATTAACGGAGGTTCGGCGTAGGCGTTTGTGGACCGCGTCAGGGTTGTATCTATGCCGGGCAACGAGAAGAACAGTGCCTCTTCTTCAGTCAACGGCAGCTCAAAAAAAGAATTTTCTTCCTCTTCCAGCGGTCCCTGACAGCAAATGGTGCAATGATACTGTCCGCAAAGGGCAGAATTTATGTGCCCCAATTCCCGCCTCAGCAGCTCCTGCTTTATCTCCAAAATGGTACCGGCCAGGATATCCAGGGGTTTGTGGTCTAAATCAACGATCAGCCGCCCCCTGGTTTTTAATTCTCCTCTTTTAAATCTTTCGTAGGGTTCGAACACATCCAGATAGTCCTTTAATATGACCTGAGGATTATCATAAAACACACCGTCCAGCGTTATATTTTCTTTTAGTTTAGCGACGGTTGCGGCAATGTCCGGCAAACCGGTAGTCAGAAACAGCCCGCTGACCAGAAAGGTAAGGGGTACCAACGGCCTTTTAAGCAGCTCTATACCGGAATACTGACCATCCATTGATCGCTCCTTACTAAAGAATTTGGGCACTCTACATGATTTCTCCCTTAAAGTCCAAACCATTATTTTGACAACAGCGGCGCTATCTCTTATAATAACAACCTGTTTAAAAGTTTCAGGCAGTTTCGGGCTGTACAATCACTTTAAAAAGAGAGACCTATGATCGGCATATTTGATTCAGGCATTGGCGGCCTTACCGTAGTCAAGGCCGTTTTCCAGCAACTCCCGGACCATGAAATCATATATTTTGGAGATACGGCCCGAACACCCTATGGGACTAAAAGTCCGGCCACCATTATCGACTATGCCATCCAGGATACTGAATTTTTGCTTTCCAAGGGGGCCAAAATTATTGTCGTTGCCTGTAACACCGCCTCCAGTGTAGCCACAGAGGCGCTGAGGGACGGGTTCCCTGATGTACCCATATTCGAGGTGGTAACCCCGGCCGTCGTCAAAGTCACACAGGTCACAAAAAATCACAACGTGGGTATCATTGGTACCAGAGCGACCGTCAATAGCAACATCTACGACAAAAAGATAAAAGACCTATATCCGGACATTAAGGTGTTCTCTAATGCCTGCCCGCTCCTCGTGCCTTTAGTGGAAGAAGGATGGCTTAAGCGCCGTGAGACCAAGATGATCTTAAAAAAATACCTTTACCCGCTGAAAAGAAAACAGATCGACACCCTGGTACTGGGCTGCACCCATTACCCCCTGCTTAAAGATATTATTCAGGTGAAAATGGGTAAACGGGTTAAGATTGTGGACTCATCAGCAGAGCTGGCCGGTTATATTAAAAACTACCTGGCCGGGCACCCGGAAATTGACGTTATACTCAAACGAGGCAACGATAACCAATTTTATGTCTCAGACCTTACGCCTACCTTTGCAGAGATCGCAAAAAAAATCCTGGGTAGGCCTATACACCTTTTGCTGGCATAGACCCAGCCGGCAAAAAGGAGGAAAGCATAATGAATATCTGCAAAAAAGTTTTTTTGATTGTAACCATGGCCCTATTACTTACTTCGTGCGCCTGGCTGACCCAAAAGGCGTCAATACCAAGGCCCGAGCCGCTCCCTGCACTCCCTAAAAGGCCTCCGGTTAATTTTCGTATTGAAGGAACTACCGCCTATGTCAGCGTAGATGAGATGAAGGCCCTAATGAAATATGTGCTGGACTTAGAAGAGAGAAACAAGGCTGCAGACCGGGAATTAAGAAAAATCCGCGAGGCGTTGCAATAACAATGTCTCTACAAAAAGATACCGCGAAAAAAAATAGTAACGCACGCCGGGGGAAAAGACATTATATCTGTCATGCCTGCGGGAAAGAACTCCCCTTCTGCTGGACATGCCGGTGTGGGTTCCAGATTTGTCCGGCTTGTATGGAAGAAAACATGTGGGGACTGTCCTGTAATGCGGTTACCTGGATATGTCCGGATTGCGGAGATATGTGTGTATTCTAGAGGGAGTACGGACCGATCTGTTTTGACACGAGAGAGTTAATAACGTATATCGAATCTGTCAGATTCCCCCTTATAATCCTCCCAGTTTACATCGACCTTATTCACTACTGCATGTGGCGGTCCCTGATGACACCATTTCAGCATCTTTTCTACGGTGGCCTCATCTCCCTCGAAGACCGCCTCCACCTGCCCGTCACGCCTGTTTTTTACCCAACCCTTGAGTCCGAGGCGGGTGGCCTCCTCTTGCGTGGCGTACCGGAAAAAGACCCCCTGCACACGACCATTAATTATAACATGCGCTCTTACCATGGGCATAACCTCCCAAAGATAAATTCGAATATGACAGGCTCGTAAAAAAGTCTTTTCACCGCTGAGCACGTATTGTCCGTTGACAAATAACCCCTGACTAGTTACGCTCCAATCAGCCTCTTAAATTCTTCCTCAGTCAGTATGGTCACTCCTAATTCCCTGGCCCTGGCCAGTTTTGATCCCGGGTCCTTACCGGCTACCACATAATTCGTCTTGCGGCTCGCAGAGGAAGATACTATCCCGCCTAGTTCCTTGACCTTGTTCTTGGCCTCGTCCCTGGAAAAGGATTCCAGGCCGCCTGTAAAGACAAAACTCTGCCCGGCAAGCGGGCGGGGCCCAATGGGAACAGGCGGGGCAGGACTTACCCCGGCGGCAAGGAGGCGATGGATCACATCCTGATTCTTCTTTTCAGCAAAGAATGTAGTGACGCTGGCCGCTACCTGAGGACCGATCTCATCTATCTCCATGAGTTGCTCCATAGCGGCCGTTGCAAGGGCCGCCAGGCTGCCAAATTTTTCGGCCAGAATCTGGGCCGTTTTTTCACCCACGTAACGGATACCCAGGGCATACAGGAACCTCAACAATGAGGTTTGCTTGCTTTTGTCAATCGCGACCAGGATGTTCTCTGTGGACCTTGCGGCAAAGCGTTCCAAGGCCAGGATCTGCTCCCGGCTCAGATAATAAAGATCGGCCGCATCCTTAATAATGCCGGAGTCCACCAGTTGCGCCACTATCTTTTCACCCAGCCCCTCAATATCCATACCGCCCTTGGATGCAAAGTGGGCTATGGATTCCTTCACCTGGGCCGGACAGGAGGCATTGGGGCAGCGAACGGCCACTTCGTCCGGCAGTCGGACGACCATGGCTCCGCACATCGGACAGCTCTCCGGCATGACAAATTTTTTTTCTTTACCGGTCCTCTTTTCCGGAATCGATTTAACTACTTCCGGTATGACCTCACCCGCCCGCTGAATCAGAACGGTATCACCGATACGGATATCCTTGCGGGCGATCTCATCCTGATTGTGCAAAGTGGCCCGGCTGACCTCAACTCCGCCTATGTTCACCGGCTCCATAATAGCCACCGGCGTCAGGGTCCCGGTTCTCCCCACCTGAACCTGGATATCAAGAATACGCGTACTGGCCTGGTTTGCCGGAAACTTATAGGCCACGGCCCACCTGGGGCTGCGGGTCTTGACACCAAGGCGATCCTGGAGGCTGAAAGAATCAACCTTGATCACCATGCCATCGATCTCGTAGGCAAGGCGGCGACGTCTCCCTTCGAGTTCCTGAAAATAATCGATACACCCCTCAATCCCTTTGCAACGGCGAATAAGGGGATTCACCTTTATCCCCAACTTCGGCAGTGCCGTGAGTATCTCCCATTGGCTGGTAAATGACCTGCCCTCCACCACCCCTACCCCATAAGCAAAGAAATCAAGGGGGCGTCTGGCCGTAACTCTGGGGTCTAACTGCCTCAGGGAACCGGCCGCGGCATTGCGCGGATTGGCAAAAGGCGGCTCGCCGTCTCTAATGCGCTGCTGATTAATCTCTTTGAAGGCCTTGAGGCTTAAAAATACCTCCCCGCGTGCCTCGATGCGTCTCGGTATGGACTCGCCACGTTGCAGCCTGAGCGGGATAGACTTTATGGTGCGCACATTCTGGGTTACATCCTCTCCGGTTACCCCGTCACCCCTTGTCGATGCCGTACTAAGCAAACCGTCTTCATAGACAATTTCTATAGCCAGGCCGTCCATCTTGGGCTCAGCCACGTAGTCAATAAGCCCGTCCATGCGCAGAAACCTTTTTATGCGCTGTTCAAACTCCCGCGCCTCGGCCTCATCAAAGGCATTCTCCAGGCTGAGCATAGGAAGAGCATGCCTCACCGTGCCGAATTTTTCCAGGGGTGCTGCTCCGACCCGCTGTGTAGGTGAATCCGGGGTAATAAGATGAGGGTATTTATCTTCCAGTTCAATAAGCTCGCGCATTAACCGGTCATATTCCGCATCGGAAATGACCGGGCTATCCAAAACATAGTAACAATAGTTATGGTAATGGATATCCTCACGCAGCTTCTTTATCCTCTGCTCGATCTCTTTAGTTGTTTTCTCCATCCCCTGCTACCTAATGAGAACATTCTCGTCAATCTGGTTAAAACAAATCAGGAGGCGTAAGAAATCGGGTCCGGCACACCGGCCAATCTGAACCCTTTGAGGCGCAAGATACAGGAATCGCATCGTCCGCAGGCCACATCTTCATTCTTATAACAGGACCAGGTCAGATGCAACGGGGCCTCAAGCTCCAAGCCGCGGCGCACCACTTCTTCTTTCGAAAGGTCGATCAGCGGGGTCTCAATGCTTATATCCGTCTCAGGCCGCGTCCCCAGCCTTATCAGCTTATTATAGACGTCGAAATAGCCCTTTCGGCAATCCGGGTAACCGGAACTGTCCACCTCAGTGGCCCCGATGAAAATCTTCTTAGCGCCTATTACTTCAGCCCAGGATACGGCAATGGCGACGAGATGCGTATTTCGGAAGGGGACATACGTGGTTGGAATCTCTCCGCTTTGGATACGGCCGGCCTCAGGCACGGGAATGTTCCGGTCAGTAAGGCTTGAACCGCCTATCTGGAGGAGATAGCCGATATCGACGATCAGCCGCCTCGCAACGCCATAATTATCAGCAATAGCGGAAAAGGCAGTAAGCTCCCGCCCTTCCGTGCGCTGGCCGTAATTCACATGTAAAAAGGCCGGGGCATACTGCCGGCAGGCAATAGCCGCGGTCACGCAACTATCCAGACCGCCGCTTACAAGAACAATAGCCGGATCCCTTTTCATCACACCCTTCTCTCCTGATCCGGCCAGAGATACTTATGCAATTGTATCTGCATCCTGGCCGCCAGCCGATCGGCCAACATCCACTCGGCCAGTGTCTTTGCATCCATCTTTTGCCAGACCAGCGACAGGACAACCTGGGTATAGACCGGGATATGATGCTTAGCCATCTTTTCCCTTGCCCATTCGTAGTCACTGCGATCCTGAATAACGAACTTGACCTGATCCTTTAGGTCGAGGTAACGCAGATTATTAAAATCCATGTAAGCGGACATCCCGCTTGACGGGCATTTAAGATCCATGATTTTCACTACCCCTTGCGGCACATCTCTTAAAGAGCGGCTTCCGTTGGTCTCCAGAAGAACGACATAATTCCTATCTGCGAGGGCGTTGAGAAGCAGCACGGTCTCCGTTTGTAAAAGCGGCTCACCGCCTGTGACCTCAACTATTTTAGACCCGCAAGCCTCCACCTGGCGCAGTATATCTTCCTTACTCAAAATGCGGCCTTCAGTGTAGGCATAAGTGGTATCACAATAACTGCATCTCAGATTGCAACCACTAAGGCGTATAAAAAAACACGGCCAGCCGGCAAAGGTAGATTCTCCCTGGATGCTGTAAAACGTCTCGCAGACGGTCAGGGGCAATTTAATCCTCCAGATAGCTGACGCCCGTCTCCGGTGTTTCACCGACGGTCACCCGATGGAGACGGCACTGCTTATTGTCAAAGTACGGCTTCAATATCTCATAGATATAGGCGGCAATATTCTCCGATGATGGATTCTTTTCCTTAAAGTAAGGCAGTTCGTTCAGGTCGGTATGGTCTAGATCTGAGAGGACCTCGGAGAGGGCCTTCTTAATAATCCTGAAATCCACGCCCATACCCATATTATCCAGGGAGGCGCACCTCACGGCAACCTCTATTGACCAATTATGCCCGTGGTGTTTCTCGCAGTTCCCCGGATAATTCCGCAGGTGGTGGGCGGCTGAAAAGTGTGAACGGACGAATACTTCATACATAAGCAAACCCTCCTAATCAAAACCCGCTAAAAACATGCCGCTTTTATCATCAAGTTTTCTTCTGGCCTCAAGCCCTTCTATTTCCATAATCAGCGCCTCAATGACCAAAAAGGTGCGGGCATCGCGCCTGACACAACCGACAACCGCTTCATCCCCTCTGCCTATGGCAGTATGCACATGGATCAAGGGTTCCCGGTCATTCCAGAGTATGCTCCCCAGTCCGACGATCTCTCTGGCATCACCGGTAAACTCCTTCCATACGGGCGTAGGCGGAATGGCCGGCCTTTCCGGGCCGGTTACCACCCCGGCCTGCCTCAGCCCTCCGAGCAGGAAAAACCAGGCCACCCTGATCCCCTTCTCTGTAGCCACCCTTTTGATCCCCTCCAGCGGGTCGTCTCCATCACTAAAGTATAAAACAAAGGTGCGCGCGATCCTGCCTTCTCTGTATTCCATTGTAACCCCCTTATCAGCCGCCAGTGTTCAGCAACTCATAACTCCTTGCCCTTCTCCTGTCTCCTGACTTCTGACTCCTGTATTCTCTTCCTTATTCCTTTGCAGAACCCGACCGCCGTTCCATAAGCCATATCAAGAAAATACTTAATTCATAGAGCACAAGAAGAGGGCCGGCCATAAGCAACTGATTTACAACGTCCGGCGTAGGAGTAATCAGAGCGGCCAGGATAAAGATACCTAAAATAGCATACTTCCGGTTTCGTCTCAAAAATGAGACGGTTACCACGTGCATTCTGGCCAGGAAGCACATCACCACCGGAAACTCAAAAACCAGACCAAAGGCCAAAAGAAGACGCATAGCAAAGGAAAAATATTCGCCTATGGCAGGCACAGCGCTCAGGTGCTCAGAATTGTAGCCCAAGAAAAACTTAAAAGCCACCGGAAACACGACAAAGTAGGCAAAAAGTAGTCCACAGACAAAAAAGAAGGTGGAGGCCAAAACGAATGGTACGGCCATTTTTTTCTCATGCTCATAAAGCCCGGGTTCAATGAACCTCCAGACTTGATAAAGAATAACCGGGCTGGCCTCAACCACACCGGCAAAAAAAGCCAGTTTGAGATAAAGAAAAAATGCCTCCGGATAACCGGTAAATATAAGCGCATCACCCGGCGGAAGCAACTTGTAAAGGGGGCGGGCCAATAGGTCAAAAATCTCCTCTGAAAAGGCATAGGAAAAGAGAAAACCAATGCCTATAGCCATGAATGATATGACCAGACACCTGCGCAATTCTTCCAGATGGCCAGTGAGGGGGAGTTTTTCTGTCTTCATTAGCTATTGGGATGTGATGAGCTAATCACAAATGTGGCAGGGAGACACCTGAAACCCAGAATAACAAAAAGTGGCACTTACCTTTTTGCGCAGGTAAGTACCGCAAGAAAACAAGCAGATAGAGAAGATATTATATTCCTATCCATATCTCAAACTATCTATTAAACCCTGATCCACCATCAAGGCATCATCTGCGGCGTTGCCTTCGATCGCTCCTCCTTGCGGCGTATTGCTCCATACGCCTCAGTCGTCGCTCCTCGGCGCCTTGCATCTAATATCTTGCTGGTGATCAGGAATACTCCATAACCTGCTGATTTTAATCTCGACAGCTAAATTAGACGGTGGATTTGGGTAAACTTATTAAAGTGTTAGGATTTAACGATCCGGGCCTTTAATTACTACTAGTGATGCGAGCCGCCGCCCTTTTTGAGGTCTTCGACCGTCTTCAGCACTACGTACGTCAGGGCAACCCCCAGGACCACGATAACGGTATAAGTAATGCCGAAAAACACCCCGTGGCCGGCATCCCAAGGAATCCCCCAGGGCAGAAAATTATGCACCGTATGAATCATAATCACACCTCACTACATACTTGGTTATATTTTTTTGTAGCAAAACTCGCCGACAAAGTCAATAATAAAGTGGTTTGGAATTTCCCTATACGATAGTTGGCATTTCTTAAGGGAACCTCTTGGTCTCTTCGCTTCACGGCTTGCGCAGTGACCCTTTCGGGACTCGCAGGCGGGGAAGGCTTGCCCCTTCCTGCTCGCCCTCGAAGGGTGCCCCACTGCTTCGGCAAGTTTCGCTCAGAAACATAGGGGTTCCCTAAAACGTAGGGAAACTCCAGTGACTATTTTTCTTGCAGTAAAAACAACGTTATGTTAATAAAATAGAGATGTTAGCCTGGTTTTCTGTTCCAGAAAGGACTTACCAAGAGGCAAATATTACTTGAAAGCCCATCCTTCATCGCCGGTAGATACATCTACCCTTAAACTAGATTTTGAAGATAATGCCCTGGCCAGAGCGCTGTTTGGCGAACAAAACCAGAATCTCAAACTGCTGGAGCAGCACCTGGGCGTTAATGCCGGAGTCAAGGGCAACAGACTGACATTAACCGGTCCGTTACCGGACGTCCAATTAGCCGCTGAGATATGCCGGCAGTTATATGACCTTCTGCGCTCCGGCTATCCCATATACCCGCATGACGCGGAATATGCCATCCGGATTCTGAGCAGCGAACCTTCCGTAAAGTTAAAAGATATATTCCTCGATACGGTATATATTACTTCCGGCAAGCGGGTGGTTACCCCCAAAAGCCTTGCCCAGAAAGAATATATCGACGCCATGCGCAAGCATGATATTGTCTTCGGCATCGGGCCGGCGGGTACCGGCAAGACCTATCTGGCCATGGCTATGGCCGTCTCCGCATTGGTGAAAGAAGAGGTCTTAAGGATTATACTGGCCCGGCCCGCGGTCGAGGCCGGAGAAAGACTCGGCTTTCTTCCCGGTGACCTCTATGAAAAGGTCAATCCCTACCTCAGGCCCCTTTACGATGCCCTGTACGACATGCTAAATTTTGAGAAGGCCACCAAACTTATTCAGCGGGGGGTGATAGAAGTAGCCCCTCTGGCCTTCATGCGCGGAAGGACACTAAACGACTCTTTCGTTATATTGGATGAGGCCCAGAACAGCACCTCCGAACAGATGAAGATGTTTCTGACCCGGCTCGGGTTTGGGTCCAAGGCCGTAATCACCGGGGATATAACCCAGATTGACCTTCCGGAAGGCAAACCATCGGGACTGATCGAGGCGCGTAGGATACTGGAGGGCATTCCAGGCATACGTTTTGTGTATTTCTCCAAAAGAGATGTCATCAGGCACAGACTGGTCCAGGAAATTATTCACGCCTACGAAAAAGTAGATGCCGAAAAAGGGCGCGCACATTAGTCAACTAACCCCCATGCCAGGCAAAGAAGAAAAACCGGCCAAACCTATATCCATCACCGGCGCGTTGTCAGGGCTAGGCGAAAAAACGCCGCAACTCCTTAAGGATGCGTCCTTTCAGCGCTGGTTACTGCTTATCACGCTCAGCTTTTTCATAGCCTTTCTTCTATCTCCAAACTTGTCACAAAAAAATGTCCGGTACAAACCCGGCGATGTGGCCGAAGAAGATATAAAGGCCTCCCGCGATTTTTCAGTTGAATACTATCCGCCCCCGGGGAAAAGCGGGGCTGAAGCGGCTAACCCCGGTCTATCTCAAAGTCCGGCGCAAATCGAAGATCCGCCGGGGCAGACAACCACCGCCACCAACTACAAAGAAACCGGTCGAATATCTGCCGGGGCGGAAGCGCCCCAGGAGCAGGAACAATCCATAGCAGCGCCGGTTTATCTCCAGATCAAAAAAGGAGAAATAATCGTTCGCGAAGGAGAGCGCATACAGGACATACATCTTACCAAATTAAAGGCCCAGCAAAGCGCCACCCGGCAGGTGGATGCGATCTCTATATTTCTGGGTTCAGCGCTGCTTACCGCCATTATCCTCAAAACGCTTTATAATGCCTCACTCAAACGGGTTAAATCCTTCATCGCCAGCAATAAAAATCTACTCTTCTTTTGTGTGCTCTTGGCTCTCGTGCTTATTGCCGCAAAGATGTCTCTGTTTGTTGTCCGGGCAGTCACTGTCAATATGCCGCATCTGGATCCGGATGTCCTTTTATATGCCCTTCCCGTCGCTTCCGCTGCTATGTTGGTAAGTGTGTTTTTCACGGCAGACATGGCCATTATATTTTCTCTGCCCGCCTCTATTCTGGCCGCCCTGCTCCTTGCAAACACCCTGGAATTTTTTATCTACTTCCTGGTAGGCAGCATAATCGCCTCCCGCAACGTCTCCCAGTTCAAGGAACGGGGAAATGTATTGAAGGCCGGCGCCGTAGTCGGACTGGTCCAGGTGCTCATGATTATTGCTTTTAACCTCTCTACCGGTTCTTTTTTTGCCTTTAAAACCATTGAAGGCATGTTTACGGCGTTTGCGGGAGGCTGCCTTCTGGGGATCATAGTCATCGGTCTCATCCCCATTGTAGAGATTATCTTTGGATATACCACAAATTTCAAACTGCTTGAACTGGCCAGCATGGACCATCCGCTTCTGCAAGAACTGATGGTGCAGGCCCCAGGGACATACCATCACAGTGTAATCGTAGGAAGTATGGTAGAGTCAGCCGCCCGGGCCGTTGGCGCGAACTCATTGCTGGCCAAGGTCAGCGCCTATTACCACGATATCGGCAAAACAAAAAAACCCGCTTATTTTATCGAGAATCAAATAGGGATGGACAATAAACATGAAAGGCTCGCCCCTTCCATGAGCAGCCTTATCCTTATCTCCCATGTCAAAGATGGCGTGGAATTGGCCAGAAAACATAAATTAGGCACAGAGCTGATCGACATCATCCGGCAACACCACGGTACAAGTCTTATTTCTTATTTTTATGAAAAGGCCAGGAGCGCGCAGGATCCAGACCAGTCTGCAGTCCGTATAGAGGATTTTCGCTATCCCGGCCCCACACCCCAGACCAAGGAGGCCGGGCTGATAATGCTGGCCGACGCAGCTGAGGCCGTCTCCCGGACCCTCAATGATCCTACGCCGGCCAGAATCCAGGGGATGGTTCAAAAGATCATAAATAATATCTTCGCCGACGGCCAGCTTAATGACTGTGAGCTTACACTCAAGGATATGCATCAGATAGCAAAAAGCTTTACGCGCGTCCTGACCGGTATCTTCCACCAGCGCATTGAATATCCGGAAACGACTGCCAGGGGTAACGGAGTGAAAAAAACCGATGCCGATTCTGATCAGCAACAAACAAAAGACGATAAGGATCGACCGCCGAAAGATAAGGAAAAAAGCGGAGATACTTTTAAGAGACTTGGCGCAGCCTGACGCCGAGTTGAGTATTCTTTTCGTAACTGACGAAGAAATAACCCGCTTGAATGAACTCTATCTGAAACGGAGCGGACCGACCAACGTCATATCATTTCCCATGCGGTCTCCGGATATTCCCGGCATACACCCTGAAATCCTGGGAGATGTGGTTATTTCCATGGAGACCGCAGGTCGGGAGGCCGGGCAGGAAGGCATCAGCCTCGAAGCAAAAACAGACTGGCTTCTTGTCCACGGTATATTACACCTGTTAGGTTACGATCACGAAAAGGCAAAAGACGCCCGCGGGATGTTTAAAAAAGAAAAAGAACTTTTAGATCTTTTAAGGAGGAAATAGAAGTGGCAAAACTGGCGGTAAATGTCGATCACATAGCCACAGTGCGGCAGGCCCGGCGCACTATAGAACCGGATCCGGTGACAGCCGCGGCTATAGCTGAACTGGCCGGGGCCGAAGGGATAATCATCCATCTGCGTGAAGACCGGAGACATATCCAGGATAGAGACCTCCATATCCTGAAACAGACCGTAAAGACCAAACTAAACCTGGAAATGGCCGCCACGGAAGAGATGATCAGCATTGCCGGCCAAACCAAACCGGATATGGTTACCCTCGTTCCGGAAAAAAGGGAAGAATTAACCACAGAAGGCGGCCTGGACGTAAGCCGGAAACCTTTATTGAAAAAGGCGATAACCACACTTAAAAAAGACGGCATACTAGTAAGCCTTTTCATCAATCCGGAACCGGCTGATGTCAAGGTCTCGCGAGGATTAGGGGCTGACTTTGTAGAGATACATACCGGACGCTACGCCGATGCCCAAAATGAGGCTGAAAAGGAGAGGGAATTATCCCGCATCAGAAAGGCCGTGGAAACCGCCCATAGGCTAAAGCTCAGGATCAATGCCGGTCACGGCCTTAATTATATAAACATCAAGCCGCTGGTGGCCTGGCCGGAGATAGAGGAATTCAGCATCGGCCACAGCATCATAGCGCGGGCAGTCCTGGTGGGTATGGAAAAGGCGGTAAGGGAGATGCTGGCCTTGATCAGACAGGGGTGATAAGCGATGAGTCAAGCTGATCGCTGACCGCTGAATGCTGATGGCTATTTATTATGATTTATGGCATGGGCACAGATATCGTTAAGATCGCCCGTATCCGCGAGGCGCTAACAAAGTTCGGAACCCGTTTTCAGGAAAGGATTTTTACGCCGGTCGAAAATGCCTATTGTCTTAGAAAAAAGGAGTCGCACCTGCATTATGCCCTTCGCTTCGCGGCCAAGGAGGCCTTTGCCAAGGCGATTGGCCTGGGGATGCAGTCCGGTATAACCTGGAGAGACATCGAGATATCCAATGAGGCATCCGGAAAGCCGACATTGAACCTATATGGGCCAAGCGCTGAACTCTGTGCAAGGCTGGCCATACAACGAAAATTTGTCAGTCTTTCCCATGAAAGAGATTATGGCATAGCCGTGGTTATCCTCGAAACGGATAGCTCGTAGTTATCCTGTTATACGTTATCCTGGAGGTTTTACATGAAGCTCGTTACTGCGTCTGAGATGAGAGAGATAGATAGAACCGCCATCGAGAGATACGGCATCCCCGGACCGGTACTTATGGAAAACGCGGGGCGGGGTGCGGCCGAGGCCATCCTCAAGGCCAGGCCTGAACTGAAATATGGACAGAAGGTAGCTATCTTCTCCGGCCCGGGCAATAATGGCGGTGACGGTTTCGTCATCGCCCGCTGGCTCGCCGAACGAGGCGTATTGGTTACCGTCTATCTCCTCACCTCCCCGGAGAAGCTCAAAGGGGATGCCTTAACCAATTATAAGGTCATCACGCATCTCGATATCCCGGTCATCGCCGTCCCCGGCGATCAGGAATGGGCAAGATACCAGAATCAGGCAGCGAGCGAAAATATCTTTTTTATTGATGCCATCTTTGGCACCGGCCTTAAAGGAGAAGTCCGGGGGGTAATGGCCACGGTCATAAACTGGCTGAATGAGCTAAAGAAGCCGGTCTGGTCTGTTGATATCCCATCCGGCCTGGATGCCGATACAGGCCGGCCTTTGGGCACGGCGGTGAGGGCGGATTGCACCATAACCTTCGGCCTGCCCAAGATCGGCCAGATAGTCTCTTCAGGGCCGGAATTTACCGGCCCCCTCAAGATAATAGACATAGGAATACCGGCAAGGGCCATAGAAGAAAATAGAATCCGCCGCGAACTTCTCGACCGGAATATATGCTATGACTGGATTTTGCCCCGCCCGCCGGACAGCCACAAGGGCACCTATGGCCATGTCCTGATTATTGCCGGTTCACCCGGGAAGAGCGGCGCGGCCATCCTCACCTGCCTGGGAGCCCTACGTTCCGGAGCCGGATTAATCACGTGCGGCCTGCCGAAGAGCCTCAACCCTGTATTTGAAACTAAAGTGACCGAGGCTATGAGTGAGCCGCTTCCCGAGACTATTGACGGCACCCTTTCTACCGCCGCCTATGATCGTATTATGGAACTCATAGAAAACAAAAAGGTCCTGGTCATCGGGCCCGGCCTCTCCCTTCATCCTGAGACCCAGGCCCTCATACGCCGTTTGGTGGCCGAAGCAGATATCCCTATGGTTATTGATGCCGACGCCATAAGGGCCATAAAAGGATATTTGCATATATTAAAAGAAAACATTAATATACGTATTTTAACACCACATCCAGGTGAAATGGGCTGGCTAGTGGGCAAAAAGACCTGGGAGATACAGGAAAACCGCCTGTCTATGGCCGAAGAACTGTCAAAAGAATATGGTATCTATACCGTGCTCAAGGGAGCAGCTACGCTAATTGCGGCCCCTAACGGAGAAACGGCCGTAAACTCTACCGGCGGCCCCGCCCTGGCCAGCGGGGGCATGGGGGATGTATTGACCGGAACGATCGCGGGATTTATGGCTCAGGGGTATAACCCTTTCCGGGCGGCCTGCCTGGGGGTGTTCTGCCATGGGCTGGCCGGTGACAGATTATCCGGTCAGAAGAAAATCTCCGGAATCCTGGCCACGGAAGTAGCTCAGGCCATACCTGAGATCCTGGCTGCACTTCGTACCCCCGGAGACAACGCACATGGCCAAAGCGATAACCATCACCTGTAAAAATCCCGTTGAGACCTTTAACCTGGGTATCGGCCTGGGGGAAATTTTAGCGGGCGGCGACGTGGTGACTTTACAAGGCGAACTTGGGGCCGGTAAAACCTGGTTCACCAAAGGAATCGCCCACGGATTGGGGATAACTAATACCAATGCCGTAACCAGCCCCTCTTTTACCATAATTAACGAATACCAGGGGCGTTTGCCGCTATTTCACATGGACTTTTACCGGCTGGAAAACGAAGAGGCGGCATCTGATCTGGGGCTGGAAGAATATTTCTATGGGCAAGGAGTGACCGTAATAGAATGGCCGGAACGTCTGGCCGGGATTATACCTGCCGGCCGGCTGGAAGTCCGCTTTATCTTTTCGGCGGAAGATAAAAGAGAGATTGTACTTATACCCCATGGTAAAGACTGGGAAGAAAGAATTGCAAAAATTGCCGAAAATTTAGTACATTGATTAGCCTCCGTCCGGAAACCAAAAAATTCCGGACGAGCAGTCAGCATTCAGCTATCAGCATGAAGCCGGTTCACCGTTTACCGAAAGAAAATATCGGACAACGGTTAACGGATAACGGATAACAACATGCTGACGGCTGATCGTTGAAAGCTTGAAGCTCAAATAAGGCATTGGAGGAGAATTCTGAAGCATGGCTTTAATCGTACAAAAATACGGCGGGACATCGGTCGGCGATACAGAGAGGATCAGACGGGTAGTCCGGAGGGTCATCGAAACCAAAAAACAGGGAAACGACGTGGTGGTCGTGCTTTCCGCCATGGCTGGCGAAACAAATAAGCTTATCTCACTGGCCCATCAGATAACTGAAGACCCTGATCCGCGCGAACTGGATGTACTTGTTTCTACGGGTGAGCAAATAACCATCGCCCTCTTTGCCATAGCCGCCAAAACCATGGGCTGCGATGCCCGTTCTTTTCTCGGCCACCAGGTCCGTATTCTAACCGATAACGCCTATGGCAAGGCCCGTATTACAGATATTGATACATCTCTGATTAGAGAAAACCTGAGACAGGGACGTATTATAGTTATTGCCGGGTTCCAGGGCATAGATGCCGATGGGAATATTACCACCCTGGGACGGGGCGGATCAGACACTACAGCGGTTGCGGTAGCGTCCGCACTGGGCGCCGATTTATGCGAGATATTTACAGACGTAGAAGGGGTCTTTACCACCGATCCCAATGTCTGTTCCAATGCCCGCAAGATAGATCGCATCTCTTATGATGAGCTGCTGGAAATGGCCAGCCTGGGGGCAAAGGTCATGGAGATCCGGTCGGTAGAATTTGCAAAACGATATAATGTTCCCATGCATATACGTTCATCTTTCAACAACAATCCAGGGACAATGGTTGTACAGGAGGAAGAAGAAATGGAAGATAGAGTGGTGACGGGCGTAACCTATAACAAAAGCGAGGCCCGCATTACCCTGACCAAGGTGCCGGACAAGCCGGGCATTGCTGCCAGGATATTCACACCTATTTCAGATGCCAACATTGCTGTGGATATGATTATTCAGAACACCCGGGCCTCAGACCTGACCGATCTCACCTTTACCGTACCCAGGGCCGATTTCAGAAAGGCCATGGAGATAGTGCAACGGCTCGGAAAAGAGATCGGCTGTGAACGCGTTATGGGTGATGAGAATATCGCCAAGGTCTCCCTGATCGGTCTGGGTATGCGTAACCACGTAGGTATCGCCGGCAAGATGTTTGGCACCCTGGCCACGCACAACATAAACATCATGATGATAAGCACCTCTGAAATAAAGATTTCAGCAATTATAGACGAGAAATATACCGAACTGGCCGTTCGTGTCCTGCATGATGCATTCGAATTGGGAGGCACAAAAGACATGCCGGAAACCACGTAGTAAATTCGAAATTCAAATTTAACACGTTAGGTTTTTGAAAAATATGCCTAGGCAAGGCACTATAAGAACTAAAATCCCCCTCAATCCCCCTTTTCCAAAGGGGGAAGTGTTTCTCCTCCCTTTGA